>JAYWDA010000432.1:0-4377 GCA_043780105.1 Pseudobdellovibrionaceae bacterium
AACTGTTTAGTTCGACGGGGACATCTAATTGCTCCAAAAACAGTTTTGCAATGGGAAGTCCAAATCCTGAGCCTTTTTCGCCGAGGGTTCCTGAGCGTGATTTTTTATCTGAAAATTCAAAGATATTTTCCATAAGATCTTTTGGAATCCCAATGCCGTTATCTCGAATGGTCAGGATGACAGCCTCTGATTCTTTCTTTGCAGAAATTTTAATCTGGCCTTGGGGGGCAGTGAACTTAAAGGCGTTCCCTAGAATATTACAAAGAATCTGTTCAGAAAGAGTTCCACGATGAGCCAGCACCGAGAATGTTGGAGCTTCGAAATCAACGCTGACCTGAATGCCTTTATCAGCGAAATGCATATGCTTTGTTTCCAGGGTCTCTTCAACAACCGCTCGCAAGTCGATGGGTTCAAGAGAAATTTGTTTTTTAGAATTTATTAAATTCTCATAATCGCGAACCTGACCCAGGAGGTCTGAAATCCGCTGCACTGATTTATCAATTGTTGCTAGATAAGCTAATTTTTTTTCGCCTTTTTCCTCTTTAAGAAGGTATGTGTAGGACTGAATAAGTTGCAGGGGGGAGCGTATATCATGCGAGATCACGTGCAACAAATGCGAGCTTTCCATCCGCTGTTTTTGGCTGGATTTCTGAATTGAATAAAGCCAAATTCCAAGCGGAAGCATCGGCAGGGCCAATAAAAATAAAATCGCACGGACAGCTTCAGGGGGTAAAGTATCGGCAGGAAGCCACATCAATCCGACCAAACTAAAACAATACGCAAAACTCAAAATATAAACGACCGTTCGGGTGTTTTTCATACCTGAAGTATTTTTTGAGGCCCTGATTCTGTCAATGAAAAGAGGCTCGATTAGTGAAGCTGGTCTTGCTCCGCTCGGTCCAAGGCGTCTTCAGAGACGGCATCTTCATTCAGTAACTCTTCTGCGGTCATTCCTAAAATGGCGTTGGCCTGCTCTTCAAGCTCGGTATTTTCGGCGTTGATTTGGAGATAAAGGGGTTTCCCCTTATACGGGTATTCCTTCCATACAAAGGGGAATTCGGCTTCGCCTTCGGACTCAAAATATTCCAGCATCATCGAAGCGGCCACATCGACCAGGCAGTGAATTCGATCCAGGGATTCGGGCACGTCCGCCTCATAATCGGTTGAGACTTCAAAATTAGATTGTTTAAGGCGGCCTTTTTCGCGCACGCCGACGCGCAGCACGAGCTCTTCCGGGTAAATACGGCCATCGACGATCAGAGTAGAGTCAGCCAGGTTTTTTACGAAAGTTTCTTTAAAAACGCTGTTTACTTGGTCGATAAATTCAGGCGGGAATGTGGTCCACTTTTTAGAGCTGGCTCGACGAGGTGACATAAATTCCTTTGGGCTTAAGTTTGACTTCGAAAGTGGCTTCCTCTATACCTCAGGGGCACGTTTGACACAACGTGAAAACTTTTCCAAAACCCAATGAAAACGAGGCTGTTTTTGGCTTTAGATGCAGAGAAAAATTTAAGCTCCGTTTTAACGGCAAAGCCTGCTTCAACAGGTCGCGGGCGCGGTGTTTATATCTCTACTTACGGTTGTCAAATGAACGTCAACGACACCGATCGCATGTACAGTTTATTGGAAATGGCGAATTACACGCCTGTTGATTCACCCCTTGAGGCTTCGGTGATCATCATCAACGCCTGCAGCATTCGTGAAAAGCCGGTTCATAAAGTTTATTCTGAAGTCGGTACCTACCGAAAAATGAAGGAAGCTAATCCTGATTTACTGATCGGCGTGGGGGGCTGCGTAGGGCAGCAGGAAAAAGAAAAGCTGATTAAAAATCAGCCGATGATTGATTTTGTGTTTGGCACGGACACCATCGATCAGCTGCCACAAATTATTGCTGAAGTGGAACAAAAAGATGCTCGCGTGGTGAACACAAAAATTGAGCACCGAAGCCTTTATCATGTTGAAACTTTAGTTCGAAATCCCGGAGTCTCTACGTTTGTGAATATCACCAAGGGCTGCGATAATTTTTGTAGCTTTTGTGTGGTGCCGTACACGCGCGGTCGTGAAAAAAGTCGTCCGCTAGCTCACATCATGAATGACGTTCAGGCTTTAATTAAAAAGGGTGTTAAAGAGATCACTTTACTGGGTCAGAATGTAAATTCATACACCAGCGATTGTGGGGCGGATTTAGCCGATTTATTAAAAGTCATGGCCACCGAAACTGAAATTTCTCGCGTTCGATTTACGACCTCTCATCCAAAAGATTTTAACCAAAAGCTTGTCGACACAATGTTTGCCCATCAACCGCAGGTTTGCGAATACATTCATTTGCCATTTCAAAGTGGAAATTCGGAAGTGCTGGAGCGTATGAATCGCGGCTACACTCGTGAGCAGTACTTAGAAAAAATCGCGATGATTAAAAAAGCCATTCCCAATGTGGTTTTATCCACAGATATTATCGTCGGTTTTCCGGGCGAGACGGAAGAGCAGTTCCAAGATACATTGAGTTTGGTGCAAGAAGTGCGACCAGAAACAATTTTTGCTTTTAAATATTCTCCAAGGCCATTTACAAAAGCGGCCCGCTTTGAAGATCAAATTGATGAAGCCGTAAAGTCAGAACGACTGCAAAGACTTTTTGATTTACACAATAAAATGGCTTTTGAAATGGTCAGTCGTTATGTCGGTCAAACTTTAGAAGTCTTAGTTGATCACTATGACGAGAAACGAAAAAATGCTTCCGGCCGGTCGTCACAAAATAAATTAGTGTTCTTTGATGGCGAAGCTGTGCAAGTGGGCCAAATGGTGCCTGTTCGAATCACCAAGGCATCACCTGCCGTTTTACGTGGAGAGATTTCCCTCCAATGAAAACTGAATTTCATCTGACTCAAACAGAAGAGATTTGTTTTCACCAGTCGGAGTTGATTCGATTATTTCCTTTTGGTTTATCCGTCACACCTGACGGTGGAAGACCTTTTTTATTGCTAAAAGATGAAAAAAGCGTCCACACTTTACCAGTTGCGATCAATCCTTTAGAAGCAGGAATGGCTTTATCTCAGGCCAACCACTCGCTGCCGCCGACAACGCCTCATCGCCTCAGTGAAATGATGTTAAAAAGTTTGCAGATCGAACTTTTGCAATGTGTTTTTGTGCAAATCAAAGGGGCGCATCAGTATGTGCGACTATACTTTCGGGGGCATCCTTCGCTGAATAGCTTAAAAGTGCGTGCGGATGAGGCCATGTCATTTTGCTTGCATCAAGCTGTTCCCGTGTACGCAACTTTGGATTTTATCAAAAATAGCAAAGTGATGACAGCCGAACTTCAAGGGATGTCTCAGACCTTGGGCAAAAATAAACATTTAGTGATTAAAAATCACTCGTACTTAAACTAATGAAAAATATTATTTCAGCCCGCGGCTTTACGCCTTCAATCGCAACCGATTCCTATATTGCCCCCAGTGCCATGGTGATCGGCGACGTGGTTCTTGAGGCCGGAACCTCAGTTTGGTTTAATTCAGTCATCCGAGGCGACGTTATGCCCATCCGAATTGGGCGTGAATCTAATATTCAGGATAACTGCGTTTTGCATGGAACTTATGGAAAATTTGGTTGTACGCTTGAAGACCGCGTGACCTTAGGGCATTCGGTGATCTTGCATGGCTGCCATATTGGCCGCGAGTCTTTGATTGGGATGGGCAGTATTGTGATGGATGGAGCGGTGGTTGGTGAGCAGTCACTTGTTGGAGCTGGAAGTTTGGTCACTGAAGGCTCAAAATTCCCGCCTCGGAGCTTGATTGTAGGAAGGCCTGCGAAGGTAAAGCGGCCTTTAACAGAAGAAGAAATCAAATCGCTAGCTCAGTCTGCTGATAACTACCTGATTTATAAAACTTGGTACGAAGAAGCTCCCTTATAACGCGCGTTATAACCATGCGATCAGGGTCCTTTTGGATGGCACTTTCTCTCTAAAAGTAATAAAAATTTGGGATGCTTTTCTGCCAAGGAGATCTCGAATGGAATTGATCAAAAATATTCCTTATGCGCTGACCTTTGATGATATTCTGCTCCTCCCACAATACTCCGAAATCATTCCTTCTGATGTCACTCCGCGAAGTTTTTTTGCACGCGATATTTATCTCAATACGCCGATTGTTTCGGCTGCGATGGATACAGTCACTGAACACAAAATCGGTCGCATCATGGCTCAGCATGGGGGCTTAGGAATTATCCATAAAAATATGGAGATTGAAAAACAGGCCTTTGAAGTTGAAAAAGTTAAAAAATACGAAAGTGGAATGATTCAAGATCCCATTACTTTAGGCCCCGACCGATTGGTGGCCGAAGCTTTGGAAGTGATGGCTAGATAGTCTATCAGCGGTGTTCCGA
>JAYWDA010000433.1:0-1833 GCA_043780105.1 Pseudobdellovibrionaceae bacterium
TTTTCCAGCATCAAAATCTAGGACCATCGAGTAAGTAAAGCCCTCTTCCAAAGTAAATGGACTGGCGAGGTGAATTTTAATTCCTGACTGCTGACCACTGGGCGTCTGCATCTCACACCGAGAGCCATCCTTTTTAATCGAATGATTGTCAGTGCCTTTTAAGATTAAGCGGATGCCCGTGATTTCCAAACCTGTGGGTAGGTTCAAGTCATGCATGGGAAGTAAAACGCCATTCTTAAGTTGGAGAAGGTCGATAAGGCCTAAGTCCTGGGCCACCACAAGACGTGCTTCGTGGCTTCCTTTTTTAACGAAGAGCTCGGCATGATCAACGTTCACGAAAACCTGTTCGAGTTCTCGCGAGGGAGCGTCCGTTAAGCTCAAGCGCATGTTATTACCGGCCGCTGGATAGTTAGTTAATAATGAAGTGGCCCCAAGTCCGGCGGATCCACCGCTTTGGTTGGGCATCCCGTTACAGCCTATTAGTCCCATTACTGTGCAGCCTAAAAGTATCTTCCTTAATTGGTTCATAGGAACCTCCTGTGTGATCAAAGAATATCACCGGAAGAAAGCCCTTGCGAATCTGTCTCAAAAAAATGTTCTAAGCTTGGAATGGTTTATAAAGTGTCAAACGAGTGAGCGGGAATGTTGGATTTATTGACCAACTTTTAAACAAATCCCTAGACGTTAAAGGAAGAGCCGCAGCCGCAGTTTTTAGTGGCATTCGGATTATCAAAGACAAAGCCCTTGCCATTAAGACCACCCGAGTAATCAAGTGTTAGGCCTAAAAGATAAAGTAAACTCTGAGGGTCCACGGTGATTTTTTGCCCGTTAGATTCAAAAGTTTTGTCGCCGTCCCGAGCGCCCGTATCAAAATCCATTTTATAAGAAAGCCCTGAGCAGCCGCCCTTTTTAACTTCCACGCGAAGAGCTGCCTCCGACGGTTTACCTTCATCTTTTTTCAGGACAGATAATTTTTGAGCAGCACTTTCAGAGATTTGAATCATAATATGAATTTACCACAAGCTGACGGCGAATGCACCTTGTTCAATTGATTGAGGAAAAGCTTGGAAATACCTGAAAGGACTAAATATTTGGCTGAGCTTGCAGATTAGCAAAGGCTTTTTTTAAAAGGATCAGCACCTCTGACAACTCGTCTTCCGTTGTAAATCGACCCATCGAGAGCCTGATTGTCGAAGCGATTTTCTCAGGAGTCAGACCAATAGATCTCAGAACATAGCTGCCGGCCATCGTTCCTGAGTGGCAAGCGGACCCAGTGCTAAAACCTAAACGCATGAGTGAAGGGAGCGCATCAGCCACTGTTTTTCCTGCCATCGTAAGACTGATATTTGAATAAACTCGGTCGGTGGGATGTCCGTTAAGTTCAGTTCCAGGAATTTCTTCGAAGAGCTTTTTGATAAAATCATCGCGCATTTTTGTGAACCGAATCATACTTTGATCCAGTTCAAGTCGGCAGAATTCACAAGCCGAACCAAGCCCGACCACCGCAGGGACGTTGACCGTTCCAGAGCGCATTCCTTTTTCCTGACCGCCGCCTAAGATCAGCGGATCTAATTCAATACGGGGGTCACTTGACCTGATATACAAAGCACCGCTGCCTTTAGGGCCATAAATTTTATGAGCTGACAACGTTAAGAAATCAACTCTAGTTTCTTCAAGACTTACTTTAATTTTTCCGACAGCTTGCGTGGCATCACTGTGAAAATAGATTTTATGAGCATGGGCGAGGTCCCCCAGATCTTTCATCGGATTCAAGCTTCCAATTTCGTTATTAGCCCAAATAAAACTCATCAGTCGGGTGTCGGGTCTGATCCT
>JAYWDA010000434.1:0-14311 GCA_043780105.1 Pseudobdellovibrionaceae bacterium
AGCTGAAGCTTTCCCAAATTTTTCTTATTTTTCCGTTCTTTATTTTAATTTTTTCATTTCGAGAAAATTTTCGAAGTTGGTTTCTTGAAAAAAAGTTGAAATATGGGC
Source organism: Pseudobdellovibrionaceae bacterium (assembly GCA_043780105.1). Classification (GTDB taxonomy): domain Bacteria; phylum Bdellovibrionota; class Bdellovibrionia; order Bdellovibrionales; family Bdellovibrionaceae; genus JAYWDA01. The sequence goes on from JAYWDA010000434.1 coordinate 109, forward strand.
TTTTGGCTTTTTTGCTCACATTTCCATGGCTGATAAGATCGTTCTTTTTGTCCGGATGCTGGTTCTTTCCTCTGGCACAGAGTTGCTTTCCTGAATCAAGTTGGGGCCTGCCGCAGGCCGATGTCGCCTTTGTGAAATTTGAGGTTCTAACTTGGGCTAAAGTTCAAAATTCAGCGATTGATCCCCATCATTTTTTACAATGGTTTCCGCCATGGGCTCATCAGCAGTTTTCGAAACTGCACATTCAAATTCTTGTTTTGTCATTGGTCCTTGCTTGTTTTATAAAACTTTTTAGAAAAATAAAAACCTTTAAGAAACCATTTTTAGCTCAGGATTTTGTTCGAACGCCAAAATGGTTCTATTCTTCAATATTTTTGGTGTTAATTTTATGGTTTTCGCAAGGGCCAGATCCTCGCTTTGCTATGGGAAGTTTTATTTTCATCCAAGGACTGATTTTTTATTGGTTCTTCTTGGAATTTAAAGACTTTGAAAAATACAAAATTTATCTTTTTGGTATTTTAGTGATCGTCATGGGCTTATACCTGCAGGATATTTCTAGAATTTTCATGAATGCTACGCGAAAGTCCTTGATTTGGTCGGATCGCTTGACGGAGGCAGATCGGATTTCTTATATCGATAAGGTCAACAGTCATCAGGTTGCTTATGAGGTTCCTGATTTTACAAAAGATTCCGAAGGTGGGTGCTGGTTAGAAGAAACTTTTTGCGCAAATCTAGAGCGCCCGGATCTGGTTCAATCAAAACTAGGATCTTATCTTCTTTTTAAAAATGCTTTTAATAAAATTCAGTCTCATTAAAAAAACCAGTGCCCGGTGACTTGCGTGTGTACCGATCTGGAAGCTGATTGTAAGCTGTTTTAATATCAATCAGCCAATTGAATCTAATTAAGTGCCAAAGAGCTGCTACGCCATCGGTCCAATTGATTTTTTTTCCTTTAAGCTTTGATCTTGGGAAAAATCGAATCGGAATTTCGCGAAGACGCGCCTGGGTTTTTGCAACATAGGCGGTGATCTCAACTTCAATTCCAAAACGCTGAGATTTTAAATCCATGCTTTGCACCAGATCGGCATTAAATATTTTATAACAAGTTTCCATATCGGTTAAATAAAGTCCCGACATCAAATTACTTAGTAAAGTTAAAAATCGGTTGATAAGGTAATGGTAGGTGCGACGAACTTGGGTGCTGTCTTTTTTAAACCGACTTCCAAAGACCACATCGGCTTCGCCATTAATCAGCGGCAACAAAAGTTTTGGAACGTCATAAGGCGTGTACTCAAAATCGGCATCTTGAATCATAATCAGCTGCCCTTTTGATTCTTTGATACCTCGGATAACAGCAGCACCCTTTCCTTGGTTTTTTTCTTGAAGGATCAGATTAAAGCCAAGATGTTTTGCAATCTCGATAAGGATTTCACGCGAACCGTCGGTTGAACAGTCATCCACAAAAATCCATTCGCGCTGGATAGGACAAGGCGACTTCATCAGAATATCAATCACTTCGCGCAAATGGCGAGCCTCATTGTAAACGGGCACAACGACACTGAGGGTTTTGGCAACATTTTCCACAGGCCTGAATATATCCAGAAGCAAACCAGTTGCATGCCTTTTTGCGTTAGGAGATGAAATCCCGCAGAGCGTTAGTCTGCATTCTTCGAATCTAGAAAATATAATCCCTGAAGAAAAATGGCTTCAAGGACGTATTAGAATAACGGTAGATGAGTAAAATCAGCAAAAACCACAAACAGATTCCAAGCATGAGCCAACGCTCTTTTTTTTGTGACGACATTCTTTAATTTCTACCAAAATTTGGCTGTCGGATCAAACGCTGTCATTGCGACTCCGCTGATAATTTGACTGATAATTTGCTTGAGTTGAGCCCTCAATTATGGATTAGTGGGCTTTCATGAAAGCCCAAAAGAAAGTCCTTATTTTAGGTGCAACTGGCATGCTAGGCCATAAGCTTTGCCTGCAGCTAAGTGCTTCTCAGGAATTCCAGGTTTTCACGACCATCAGGAATAAGTCTGACCCGAAACTCGATCGACTTTTCCCGAAGTCCCTGCATATCCTTTCCCATGTTGATGCAAGCAGCCAAGAGAGTTACTCTAGCGTCATCAAAAAGATTTCTCCGGATGTGGTGATCAATTGCATTGGTCTCGTAAAGCAAAATCAAGAAGCCAAAAACTATGCAAGCTCGATTGCCATCAACTCTCTTTTTCCGCATTTAGTCGCTCAGGAATGCAAAGCCGCTGGTGCTCGAATGATTCATATCAGCACTGACTGTGTGTTTAGCGGAAACTTGGGCTCCCCTTATGCTGAAAATTCTAATAGCGACGCCGATGATCTTTATGGAAAATCAAAGTTTTTAGGCGAAGTTATCGATCAGCCCCATGCTATTACATTGCGGACTTCGATTATTGGTCGAGAGATTATGCACCCGACCGGCTTGCTTGAGTGGTTTTTAGCTCAGAAAAATCAGGAAATTAAGGGCTTTTCAAAAGCACTTTACTCGGGCCTGACGACAAATTTAGCTGCCGATGTCATTATGGAAGTGATTTTGAATCATCCAAAACTGAGCGGTTTGTACCAAGTTGCAACGGCCGCCATTTCAAAATATGACTTGCTTCAGATTGCCAATGAAATTTACAAAGTCGGTGCACATATTAAGAAAGACGACAATTTTTTCTGCGACAGGCGCCTAGATGGGACGCAGTTTGAAAAGGCCACGGGCTGGAAAGCGGCTGCTTGGCCTGGTCTTATCGAAGCAATGTATCAGCAGGATCTAAATCTATATCAGTCATTTTGGAGCCAATAAATGAAAACTCTTATTGATGGAAAAAGAATATTAATCACTGGCGGAACCGGATCTTTAGGAAAGGTTCTTGTCCGCAGACTTTTAAGCGGAGCCAACGGCACGCCGGAAAGTATCACTATTTTTTCGCGCGATGAAGCCAAGCAACATCAGATGCGCATTGAGTATCTGAAAAGCTCGAACAATCCGACGGACGAAGTAATTTATAATAATTTTGCAGAAAAAGTAAAATTTCGCATTGGTGATATTCGTGAATTTAACAGTATTGCCAGCGCCCTTCGCCAAGCCGACATTGTTTTTAATACAGCAGCCTTAAAGCAAGTTCCCACTTGTGAGTACTTCCCCTTCCAAGCGGTCATGACAAATATTATAGGTGCTGAAAATATCGTTCGTGCCATTGCCAATCAAAATCTTCCGGTTCACACCGTCGTGGGAATTTCAACCGACAAGGCCGCAAAACCAGTGAACGTGATGGGCATGACAAAATCATTGCAAGAAAGAGTTTTTGCCACCGGGAACTTGGAGTGCGATAAAACTCGCTTTGTTTTAGCAAGGTACGGAAACGTGTTAGCTTCCCGCGGTTCGGTGATTCCGCTGTTCCATGAGCAAATTAAAAAAGGCGGACCAGTCACGATCACCGATGACAAAATGACCAGATTCTTGCTAAGTCTAGAAGAAGCTGTCGATGTTATTTTGTATGCAGTGGAACATGGCCATCCTGGAGAAACATTTATTCCACGAATTCCAGCCGCCTTGGTCACTGATATTGCAAAAGTTCTTATTGAAAATCGCAAGATCGAAACAAAAGTCACAGGCATCCGTCCCGGAGAAAAACTGCACGAAGCCTTGATCACCGAAGAAGAGGCTCAGCGGACGATGATTCGTGGGCCTTATTATGTGATTGGACCTATATTGCCTGAACTTCAATTGCCAATTCACCACAAGGGTCCATTCCTGTTAAAAGAATACACTTCTGCCGACGATTTGATGAACTATGATCAAACTCGCGACTTGCTGACGAAAAGAAATCTCCTTTACAATGAGAATGCGAATTTAGCTGATCAAGTTCACGGAGAGATGCTGCGATGAAAGTCTTAACGGTATTAGGGACAAGACCGGAAATCATTCGCTTAAGTCAAATTATCAGAAAATTGGACCAATGTGTGGATCACAAAGTGGTTCATACCGGCCAAAATTTTGACCACAAACTGAGTGAAGTTTTTTTTCAAGATTTAAAAATTAGAAAGCCTGATTATTTTTTTAGCATCCAATCAAAGTCCGCGTTTGAACAAATTGGCCAAATCTTAGTTCAATGCGAAAAGGTTTTTACAGATGAAAAACCCGATCGGATTTTGATTTTGGGCGATACCAACTCGGGCCTGTCAGCAATAGTGGCCAAGCGCATGGGAATTCCTGTTTTTCATATGGAAGCTGGTAATCGCTGTTACGATCACCGGGTGCCGGAAGAAACCAACCGCAAGGTGATTGATCACTCCAGCGACGTATTGCTTCCTTATACCGAACGCAGCCGCGCCAATTTATTAGCGGAGGGGATTGCGGCTCCACGAATTTATGTCACCGGAAATCCCATTGCTGAAGTTATCAAGTATTATGATGTACAAATAAATCAAAGCAAAGTCCTGTCCCAGTTGGGAGTTAAGCAAAATCAGTTTTTTCTGGTGACCGTTCATCGCGCCGAAAATGTTGATTCCGAAGAAGGCTTAATGTCATTACTAAAGTCTTTCCAAAACTTAGCGGATAAGTACAAGATGCCAATTCTTATAAGCACTCATCCAAGAACAAAGTCCCAATTGGATAAACTGGGTTCAAAGGTAACATCACATCCTCATGTGAAATTTTTAGATCCTTTTAACTTTTTTGATTTTATTCACTTAGAAAAAACGGCTTTCTGCGTTCTCAGTGATTCCGGAACTGTTCAAGAAGAATGCTCTTTGTTCGGAATTCCAAATGTAACCTTGCGCGAATCGACCGAAAGACCAGAAACTTTGGAATGCGGCAGTAACTTTATTGCAGGCCTTCAAAGTGAAAATGTTTTACGAGCTGTTGAGATTGTGACAGCAAAAGACGCGGTTAAATGGGTCGCGCCGCCTGAGTACCAGCAGATGAATGTGAGTGATACGGTGGTAAGACTTATGACCTCGAAGCATCTAGGATTGCTATGAGTGCGTTTAGCCCAAAGGTTTCTGTCGTCATCCCAGTTTACAATGGCGCAAATTATCTGCGTGAGGCGATTGATTCAGCTCTCAAACAAACTTACAAAAATATTGAAGTCTTAGTCATTAACGATGGTTCGAAAGACAATGGCGAAACTGAACGCATTGCTCAATCTTACGGTGATAAAATTATTTATATCGCCAAACTAAATGGCGGAGTTGCGACGGCTTTGAATCTTGGGATTGAGAAAATGACCGGGGATTATTTTTCGTGGCTTAGTCACGATGATGTTTACTTTGAAAATAAGGTCGAGCACCAAGTGAGACATTTAGAAAAACTGTCCGATAAAAGTACAATTGTCTTTTCGGACATCCAGCTGATTGATGAAAAAAGTCGGCCTCTCTCGGAAGTCCCTCTAACAAAGTTAGTCTCTAACTGTACACTCTATGACCTTCTTGCTCATCAGGCGTTGCATGGATGCGCCATGCTTGTTCCAAAAATCTATTTTAAGGAATTTGGAACTTTTGATGCCTCTTTACCAACAACACAGGATTATGACCTTTGGGTTCGAATGGCTAAAACACATAATTTTAGTTACTGCCCCGGCGTCATAACAAAAAGTCGTGAACATTCTGAACAGGGATCAAAACAAAACTTCCATCGCGCCGCTGTTGTTGATTTTTTTAATCTTCATCTGATGGCCATCACTTCCGAATTAATGAATAAAGTTTTTACTAACGAAGAACGACTTCCTCGCTACATCATTTTAATGAAGCGACTTGCTAATCTGTCCCTGTTCAGCCTTTTCTTTAAACTGCAAAGCCAAGCATTGATAGGCTCGCAAGATAGTTTTTCAGACAAGGTGTCCTTTTTCATCAGATCTACTTCGCTGTTAATCTACGGATCTATTGGAGGGAAGATTAAAAGAAATATTCCTGCACCGATAAAAAAGTTTCTTAAAGGAATCGTAAAGCCGCCCGTGACTTTAGATTTTACTCAAGTTTATAAAAAGAATACTTTCGGCAGTGATGAATCTCATTCTGGAGAAGGTTCAACGATGGCGCAGACTGAAGTCATTCGACAAGAAATTCCTAGGCTTTTAAAAGATTACAATATTCGATCTTTTTTAGATATTCCTTGCGGTGATTTTAATTGGATGAGGCACTTAGATCTTTCTCAGATTCAATACTTTGGCGCCGATATCGTTCCGGATCTGGTTCAAAAATGTCGCGAGGGCTACGGCAACAACCAAAGGCAATTTAATCAATTGGATTTAATTAAAGATACTTTACCCTCGGTCGATCTTATTTTTTGCAGGGATTGTTTAGTTCATATGAATTATGAAGATGCTTTGAAGGCGATAGCAAACATGAAAAAATCCGGCGCAAAGTATCTTTTGTCGACGACATTCACGAATCGTTCCCAAAATGAAAATCTATTCGGAATTTGGCGACCCCTCAATCTGCAGTTGGAGCCCTTTAATTTTCCTAGGCCCCTACAGTTAATTAACGAAGCCTGTACCGAAGGCGACGGAAATTTCAGCGATAAATGCCTTGGCCTTTGGCTGCTGAGCGATTTGTGAGAATCCTTGTTCTAGCGATGGCTGACAGCGTTCATACGGCAAGATGGCTTTCACAGATCACGGATCCGACGATGCAGATCCTACTATTTCCCATTGAACCCTGTGTTCCACATCCTGAATTAAAAAGCTGGAGCAAATTTTTGAGCCCGTTTCAATTAGTTCAGGTCAGCAAAAGATCGATTAGTACTTTGGTTCCTTCATTCGTCTTCAACTACCTTCTTAATGCGTTTTTGAAAAGGTATGTGAGCAAGCGTTGGCTAAGCCTATGGCTTAAGCTAACTATTAAAGTTTATAAGCCTGACATTATCCACAGCTTGGAATTTCAACATGCCGGTTACTTGTGCCTGGACATTCGCGAGAATTGGAAGGGGAAATTCCCGACGTGGATTGCGACCAACTGGGGAAGTGATATCTCGTTATTTGGCCGACTTAAAGCCCACAAACCTGCAATTCAAAAGATTTTAGAACATGCTGATTACTACTCAGCTGAATGCGAGCGGGATTACCAACTTGCAAAACAGATGGGAATGAAAGCCAAACCTTTGCCTTGCGTCCCCAATGCCGGCGGTCTTCATATTGATCAAATGAAAAAACTTCGAACCGTCACGCCTACGAAGGATCGACAGATTATTGTCGTTAAAGGCTACCAGTCCACCTTCGGCAGGGCCTTAGTTGCCCTTGAAGCCCTGACTAAAATTCAAAAACACTTACAAAAATTTGACATTCATATTTATTCGGCCGAACGCCCGGTGGAAGTGGCTGCTGAATTAGCGGCTCAAGACTATGGCCTAAATATTAAAATGTACCCGGCTGGCCTTCATGTTCTTACTCATCGAGAAATGATAGAACTTCACTCTCAAGCGCGGGTTTACATTGGGCTTTCAATTTCTGATGGCATCAGCACGTCGCTTTTGGAATCGATGGCCCTGGGAAGTTTTCCTATTCAAACTTGCACATCCTGTGCAGACGAATGGATTGAGCATGGAAAATCTGGTTTTATTGTAAAGGCCGATGATAGCGAGGCCCTTAGTCAATTTATTCTAAAAGCGCTACAAGATGATGAAATGGTCACAAAAGCTGCTGAAATTAATTGGCAAACAATTCAAGCAAGAGCTTCGTTTGAGCACACGTCTCAGATCGCAGAATCTTTTTATAAAACTGCTTTTAAAAACTAAAGAATTTTTTCGTTAAATAAACACTGCTTGCGGGCCTCAGAGGGACGCTTGGATTTAATTGTTGTGACGGAGTACCGCTCTTGTTCCATTTGATGTTTTTCGACTTCCATCCACTCAGGTGCCGGCTCATCAAAATTATGAATATTTTTTTCACCCTTCACTGCATCTTCAAAAATGGATTTAAAGGAAAGCGTATCAATAACAACCGAGGAGTAGCCTTCATTATAGAGTTTTTCCCAAATACTCAAAGAATCGTCTTTTCGTAAAATACTTCGCAGATCTGCGCGGGTCGACAGACACAAAAGGGACTGTGGAGACAATGGCGATCGATAGTAATAAAACATGGCGATTTTTTCGCCGGGCTGGCGATTTTCATCGGCTAAACGCAGAGTTTGCCAAATGGGATCATCCCATTTTTTATCTTGCAAAACTGCGTACCGGATCGCTTCTGCGGTATGCCCTTTCCAAAGTGCAATCTGGCTGTATAAAACTCCAGCAACAACGAGATATAAAATCCAGCGCATTCCCTTTTTATAAACTTTGTTCTGGAACATCGCTGGCAACTGAGTCGCGCAAATCGCCAGATGGGGGTACATCAAACTTCCAACAATTAAAAAATATCTTGGCGCTAAAACAGAGGGTCTAAGAAGTACCCAAGTTATTAATCCCGCAGCGGCTGATAAAAACAAAGCAAGGCTGCTCTTTGAGGGAAGGCCTTCCGGGCGAACGAAAAATCCCAAGGGCAAAAGAACCAGCCATAGCGGAGAAAAATTTCCGTGTTGCATAGGGTACTGGCCAAACACCAAGGCCAAGGGATAAGTTTTAACAATCCAACCAGTGTTTTCGGCATTAAACCAAACTTGATCTAAATTAAAACCTTCCGGACCTTTTTTCAAAAAGAAAAAGGGCGCCAGAGGCTCGCCGAAAAGATACCAGTTCTTCATGGAGTTGACGGCAAAAATAACTAAAAATGCCAGTAGTACAAGCGCAGCTTTTTTCGCTAGTTTTGAAAATTCTTTTGAGGCTAAAAGATCGCGGTAAGTATAAATTAAAAAAATAAAAAGTGCGACGGTCATGTCAGGCAGATAACTGAGCTTATAAAAAATCGATAGCGACCAAAGAGCTCCAATCAAAGCCAGATTTTTTCTCTCGGATAAATCAGGCAACGAAAGGCATACCGTGAAAGTTAATAAAGCCACGGCGTGGGCGAATAAGTCCGTCTTCCCATCCCACATCACTAAAGTAAATGCCGTGCTGGTTAGGAGGATCGCGACAGAAAATATTCCAGCCCGGCGGCTTCCGCCCATTTGTCGAGTGATTCCATAAATCAAACCAAGACTTGCAAAAGCCACATACCACACAAAATTTTTCGCCGCCAGAATTCCACCGATGGAAATCAACGCCGCAAGAATCACCTCAGCCCCTAATCCATTTTGAATAAAAGGCTCATAAGTTGGGACCGTGACCAGCGCATGTGTGAATGAAATAAGTTTTGATTGAGTCAAATAATAGGCTAAAGCATCAGTGCCCGGCGGAGAAAAAGTCAGGACAAAAAACACCAGCATCAAAAAAATGATCAGTGCCAGGCAAAGATTTTCAGGTGATTTCTCAATCGGAATTTTTTGAAACTTCCAAGCTAGCCTAGCTGTCCATAGCCCCCAAATAATCACAGGAGCTGCTGAAATTAGAATAAATTTCGGGCTGAACCAGCCAAATTGAGCGATCACTTGGCCAAAAAGCCCCCAAATCGCGAAACCTAGAACGAATTGCACCGAGGCTTTAAGATAGAAGTTCTCTAGACGATGACCGCCTTCAAGCTGTCGAATTTGAATTTTAGATATTCTTATAAGGGCTTTACCCAGCTCACTAAAAAACAGCGCGAAGGAAAACGCGATAAGCCCTTGAAAAATCGCACTTGTTGTCAGTTCCATAAGAGCCGCAGTACACCTGCTAATACTGCTAAATCCAATTATTAACGCGCTGAGTTTACCTAGCTTAAACCAGTCTTCGAATCCCTCTCGCGCGCCATTGATTGTTTGATTCTTCCAGCCGTCACGTTTATAAAGAAGCGGTTATGGAAAACTTGATTTCGTCCCTTAAAAACAGGCAAGCCACCATTGGTATCGTCGGCTTAGGATATGTCGGACTCCCGCTGATGTTTTGCTTTCAAGAAGTGGGCTACAAAGTTGTCGGGTTTGACATCGATGAAAGTAAAATAAAAAAACTGTTAGCGGGCGAAAGCTATATCGAGCACATTTCCAAAGAGCGCGTCACAAAAGCCGTTTCCAGTGGTTTTCTCCCCACCTCTGATTTTAAAAAAATCTCTGAAGTCGACGCCATTATTCTTTGTGTTCCCACCCCGCTTAACAAATTTCGCGAACCTGATTTAAGTTTTGTGATTAAAACCACAGAATCCATTTTGCCTTATCTGCGCAAAGGCCAAATTATTTCCCTGGAGAGCACAACTTATCCTGGAACTACTGAAGAAGAATTAGCGCCCCGAATTGAATCGCGGGGCTTTAGCATCGGTAAAGATATTTACTTGGTTTTTTCGCCTGAGCGTGAAGATCCAGGTCGTGGCGACTACACAACCAAAACAATTCCAAAAGTCGTTGGCGGCCACACATCTAATTGTTTAGAAGCTGGTATTTGTCTTTACCATGGCGCGATCGATACCATTGTCCCCGTCAGTTCTACGAAGACTGCAGAAATGACAAAACTTCTTGAAAACATTCACCGTGCCGTAAATATCGGCTTAGTGAATGAAATGAAAATTGTTTGTGATAAAATGGGCATCGATATTCACGAAGTGATCGATGCTGCTGCCACAAAGCCCTTTGGTTTTGTTCCCTACCGTCCGGGCCCGGGTTTGGGCGGTCACTGCATTCCGATCGATCCTTTCTATTTAACTTGGAAGGCGCGCGAATACGGAGTTAACACGCGCTTTATTGAACTTGCGGGTGAAATCAATTCGGCGATGCCATCTTACGTGATGAAAAAAATTTCCAAAGCTATGAACCAAAAAAGAAAATCTTTTATGGGTTCAAAATTTCTAGTTCTGGGGATTTCTTATAAGCCTGATATCGATGACATGCGTGAATCTCCGGCGGTTTTCCTTATGGAAAAACTCCGCGATGAAGGTGCCCTTATTGATTACTCTGATCCCCACGTCCCAATATTTCCAAAAATGCGTGAACACAAATTTGATTTAAAATCTGTGACTTTAACGGCTGAAACTTTAAAACAATATGATTGCGTCGTCTTAGCGACGAATCATCAAAAATTTGATTACGATTTGATTCGTCAGAATTCCCAAATGATCGTGGATACCCGTGGACAATATCGCCAATCTTTCCCCGAGCTCGTGAGGGCTTAATTTTATGTCGAAAAAATTCGTTCTTATTGGAGTCGCGGGATACATTGCCCCAAGGCATATTGAAGCCATTAAGAGCACGGGAAATCAATTAGTCGCAGCCTATGATCCCAGTGATTCGGTAGGTGTGCTAGATCGCTATTTCCCCGATTGCCAATTTTACACGGACTTCGATCAGCTGAAAGCCTTTGTTAAAAAAAATCCGGTGGATTATGTTTCCGTTTGTTCTCCCAATCACCTGCATAAAACACATATCGAATTTGGTTTAGAAAATTCTGCCCATGTGATCTGCGAAAAGCCTTTAGTGCTTTTTGAAAAAGATTTAGATGATTTAGAAGTCCTGGAAAAAAAGTACAACCGCCGTGTTTACTCGGTTCTACAGCTGCGCTTTCATGACGCCATTAAAAAGTTAAAAGACCAAGTCAGCTTACAGACAGACAAGCATTACAAAGTCGCTTTGACTTATCTGACCTCGCGGGGAAGCTGGTATCATGCTTCTTGGAAAGGCGATGAAAGCAAATCCGGCGGTTTATCGACTAATATCGGTGTTCATTTATTTGATATGCTGACCTGGGTTTTCGGTTCACTACTGGATATTGAAATAACAGAAAAAAATCAAAGTACAGTGAAGGGCTTTTTAAAACTTGAAAGAGCCGACGTGAATTGGACTTTGTCGATTGATCGCAAGCTTCTGCCGGCAGACGTAATTTCAGCAGGCAAGACAACCTTTCGCTCGATTCAAATTGATGGTGAGGATTTTGAATTCTCAGAAGGCTTTACAGAACTCCATCAGACTGTTTACAAGCAAGCTTTATCAGGGAACGGATTTGGAATTTCAGAAACTCGCGCGGCCATTAAAGTGGTTGAAGCTATTAGGAAATTATAAGTGAATTATTTTAAGCACGATACAGCCATTGTTGATGAAGGCGCGCAAATCGGAGAAGGCTCCCGGATTTGGCATTGGGTGCATATTTGCGCTGGAGCTAAAATCGGTAAGAGCTGCGTCTTCGGGCAAAATGTTTTTGTCGCTGGTAAATCTATTTTAGGCAATAACTGCAAAGTTCAAAATAATGTTTCAATCTATGACAACGTCACTTTAGAAGATGACGTCTTTTGCGGACCCAGCATGGTCTTTACGAATGTTTACAATCCTCGCGCTGCCGTCAGTCGCCGGGAAGAGTACGGGAACACTCTTGTAAAAAAAGGCTCAACCATCGGAGCTAACGCAACCATCGTTTGCGGAACCACCCTTGGAGCTTATTGCTTTATTGGCGCCGGCGCCGTTGTTAATAAAGACGTCAAAGATTTTGCGTTGATGGTTGGAGTTCCCGCCAAACAAATTGGCTGGATGAGCCGCTATGGCGAGCAAATTCCTTTACCACTTGTTGGCCAAGGCTCATGGGATTGTCCTCATTTGAAAGACACTTATACGTTGGTTGATGGCACTTTAAAAATCAGTCAGGGAACTTTATGAGCAAAACAATAGCTTATTTTAGTAATCTATTCCCGCCTGTGGCGACAGGCTCTGCGACTCAGAGCTTTGGACTGGCCCGTGAGATGGCAGCACAAGGTCACCGCGTGATTGTGATCACTCCCCATTTAGATAAAAAAACTCCTAAAGTCGAAGAGATCAACGGCTTCCATGTTTACCGGATTCCTTGTTTCCATTTACCAAAGATGCAAATCGCTTTGAATTTTCCGTGGCTCAATTCGACTTTTTCAATTCCTAATATGTTTCGTATTAAAAATATTTTAGAAACTGAAAAAGTGGATTTGGTTCATGTTCATAACCATATGTTTGATCTAGCCCTGATCGCTTCGCTGATTAAATTTTGGCTGGGAATTCCTTTTGTGGTCACTATCCATACGATGATCAAACATGCAAACCCATTGTTTAATGCGATCCTATTTCCTTTGGATCGTTTCTTTTTAAAGTTCTTCGTGATCAGTCGCGCTGACGGGATTGTTTCTCCAGATGTGAATATGGATCGCTATATGCGCGAAAGATTTGATCGGCAGGACTCAAAAATTATCCCTTATGGCATCAGCCTTCCAACTTATCCCGGCGAACAGGTTGAAAAAGAAATTATTGAAAAATTCAATCTTCAAGGCAAGCGAGTTATTTTATCCTTAGGACATTTGCATTCGCTCAGAAACCGTATGGATTTGATCAAAGGTTTAGCATTAATTAAGGATCAATTCCCTGACCTTAAACTTGTGGTTGTTGGCGGCGTGATGGATCAGCGCCCGGTTCAACTGGTAAAAGAACTTGGGTTACAAAATCACGTGGTGTTTACCGGTCCCCAGCCCCACTCGGTAGTTCCTGTTTTTCATAAACTAGCGGAAATTGAAGCCATGTGGCTTGATCAGGATAAAAATGACCTTAATTCTTTGGGTATTGCCTGTATGGAAGGAATGCTGGCGGGGAAGCCTGTGATGGCCGTCGCCAATGAAAGTACTTTTGGACCCGGAGTTCTTAAGAACGGTCAAAACGTGATTATTTTAAAATCCGGAAATCCACAGCACGTCGCCGAAAAGATCACGGAGATTTTTTCGGACCCTGCCAAGGGCCAAGCCATTGGCCAAGGAGCCCAGCAGATTGCGACTAAATACTTCGCCTGGAACGGCGTGGCTGAACAGCATGAAAGTTTATATGCAAATATCATTGCAAGATATGCAGTCGTTAGACAAGACGACAAAGTCTTGGAGCGAGCTTAAATGAAAAAACTCATCATCCTTGGATACGGCGGAACTTGTTTTGATATTGCCGATGTGGCGAAAGCTACTGGCGAGTTCGAAGTTTTAGGTTTCTTGGATGATTCTGCTTCCGGCCAATCAAACCAATATCCACCGCTGTTAGGACCTCTTGCGAAGGCCGGTGAATACAAAGATGTGTTTTTTGTGAATGGCATAGGTAGCCCCACAAGCTTTACCAAACGGCCTGAGATTTTAGAAAAGCTTAAAATAAAAAACTTTGCGACTCTGATTCACCCGGACGCCACTATTTCACCGACGGCAAAAATGGGTGCGGGCTCAGTGATATTTTCGCAATGCTCGATAGGAGCGCAGGC
>JAYWDA010000435.1:0-3723 GCA_043780105.1 Pseudobdellovibrionaceae bacterium
ACGGCTTTTTTCATCACCCGGGCGCTTTTCACCACTTGTGGCAAAAACATTTTTCCTTGGCCAAAAAGTTCGCCAACGACTTTCATGCCATTCATCAAAGGACCTTCGATAACATCTAAAGGCCTGGGATAAAGTTTTCGAGCTTCCTCGGTGTCTTGTTCAATAAAAGTATCAATGCCTTTAACCAAGGCGTGCGTGATTCGCTCTTGCAACGGTAAACCGCGCCAGTCTTCAGTGACGATTTCTTTTTTTGAATTTTTTGATTTTAATGTTTCAGCTAAGTCTAATAATTTTTCTGTAGAATCATCTGATTTATTTAAAATAACTGCTTCTGATAACTGCCGAAGATCGGGCGCAATATCTTCATACACGCCCAGCATCCCCGCATTCACGATGCCCATATCAAGGCCCGCTTTGATCGCGTGATATAAAAATACGGTGTGCATCGATTCACGCACGATATTATTACCCCGGAAACTAAAAGACAGATTTGAAATTCCGCCCGAGGTTAAAGAGTAAGGGCAAAGTTCTTTGACCTTTTCAACCGCTTCAACAAAGTCCAAACCGTAAGTATTATGTTCTTCAATTCCCGTAGCCACGGTTAAAACATTCGGATCAAAAATAATATCGCAAGGATCAAACTGCACTTCTTCGGTGAGGATTTTATAAGCTCTTTGGCAGATGCGAATTTTATCCTGTTTTGTGGCCGCTTGACCTTTTTCATCAAAAGCCATGACAACCACAGCCGCACCGTATTTTTTAATTAATTCGGCCTGGCGTTTAAATTCTGCTTCGCCTTCTTTTAAAGAGATGGAATTAACAATGGGTTTTCCTTGCACGCACTTAAGGCCGGCCTCAAGCACACTCCACTTCGAACTATCAATCATGATCGGCACTTTACAAATATCGGGCTCAGAACCGACATAGTTTAAAAATTTAGTCATGCACGCAACGGAATCAAGCATGCCTTCATCAAAGTTGATATCGATAATATTTGCGCCATTTTCCACTTGGCTGCGAGCTACGGTCAGCCCCTCTTCAAATTTGCTGTCTTTTATAAGGCCTGCAAATTTAGGTGAGCCCGTAACGTTCGTTCGCTCCCCCACCATTAAAAAACTACGTGTGCCTTGTGCTGAAATATTTAAGGGCTCTAAGCCAGAAAGGCGTGTTTTTTTATCTAAGACCGGAGGAACCCTAGGACTTTTGCCGGATAATCTTTTGACGATTTCCGCAATGTGCGGCGGAGTTGTTCCGCAGCAGCCACCGACGATATTTAAGAGTCCTGCATCCGCAAATTCTGCAATAATAGTCGCCAAAGACTCGGGCGTCTGATCATAGCCCGTTGGCGATAATGGATTTGGTAAGCCCGCATTGGGATAACAACTGATGGGACAATCTGCAACTCGGGATAAGTCTGCAACGAAAGCTCGCATTTCTTCGGCTCCCAACGCGCAATTTAAACCGACACTTAATGGATTCACGTGCCGAACTGAATTCCAAAACGCTTCCACTGTTTGGCCTGACAGCGTCCTGCCCGATAAATCTGTGATCGTGACTGAGATCATGACTGGTAATTTTTGACCAAGTTCTTCTTCTAATTTTTGAATGGCAAATAAACAGGCTTTTGCATTTAAGGTGTCAAAGATAGTTTCAGGTAATAAAATATCGACGCCACCATCCATTAAGGCTTTGGCTTGTTCAAAGTATGATTCGACCAGCTCATCATAGGTGACGGCACGGTAAGCTGGATTATTTACATCCGGTGATAAAGAAGCGGTCCTTGAAGTTGGCCCCAAAGCTCCAGCGACGTAACATTTTTTATGCGGGTATTTTTTATGAAACTCATCCACCGCTTCACGAGCCACTTTGGCTGCTGCTAAATTGATATCTCGGACATGCGCTTCCAGATGATATTCTTTTTGGGCAAGACTCGTTCCGTTGAAGGTACAGGTCTCAATAATATGGGCGCCCGCTTCTAAATAACCTAAATGGATTTCTTTAATGACATCAGGTCGCGTGATCACAAGCAGATCATTATTGCCTTTAAGATCTGAAGGATGGTTTTTAAAGGGACCTTTTTTAAAATCGCCTTCTTCCAACTTGTACTGTTGAATCATTGTTCCCATGGCGCCATCTAAGAATAATAATTCTTTCGTCAGGCGGCTTTGAAGCTCTTGCAAGCGTGGGGACAATGGCAATTTCATGATTCAACTACTTTTGAAAATGTTTAACAATTTCTACAACTGCGGGAGTGTCATTCATAATATAGAAGTGCACACAGGGTGCCCCCGCGGCAAGTAACCCTTCACTTTGCTTCATTGCCCATCGTTTCCCAATCTCTTCCACATGATCAGGAGATTTCATCACTTCATCAACAAGCTCATCGGGGAAATCAATATGAAAGGTTTTTGGAATCGAACGCAGCTGAGCCACACTTCTTAAAATTTTAATGCCCGGAATGATCGGCACTTGAATACCGATTTCACGGCAGGCTTTGACGTAAGAAAAATATTTCTCGTTTTCAAAAAACATTTGCGTCGTGATATAATCTGCACCGGCATCAACTTTTTTCTTCATATGCATAAGGTCTGTTTTAAAATTAGCGGCTTCAAAATGCTTTTCCGGATAACCCGCCACCCCTACGCAATAATCTAATGCCGAGCTGTTAGAAATCTCCTCTAAGAAAATTCCTTTTCTTAAAGCACATAACTGCGTCACTAAATCAGACGCGAAATTATTGCTGGATCTGTTTTTTCCAATTTCTTTTTGATAGTTGGGCGAATCACCACGAAGGGCTAGCACATTATGAATTCCTAAAAAATTCAGCTCGATCAGTGCATCTTCGGTTTCTTCTTTGGAAAATCCCTGACACAAAATATGAGCTACAGTATCGATTCGAAAACGGTTTTGAATAATTCCGCAAATTCCCATGGTCCCCGGTCGCTTTCGGACCGTTCGGCGTTTGATCGTGCCATCAGGCTTTTCCTGAAAATAAGCGCTCGACGCGTGCGAAGTAACATCAATCCATGGCGGATTTAAGGGCATCAAGGCCTCGGCGATATCAATAATATCTTTGACCGACCGACCTCGAGGAGGAGGGACAATTTCGTAACTAAAAAGCGGATTTTTCGCTTTTGTAAGGTGGTCTATAACTTTCATATAAGACTTAAACATACCCTTAACATAAAGAAATTTCAAAGTGAGTTTTACCCACGCCTCAGTACTTTGTGATAACCTTTGTGATAACGCAGACAGCTAGACTGTTGCTGATAAACTTAAGGCTAATTTTTTTGAATCGTCCTGAGTGATTCGATGAATTTCATCCCAGCGAATTTCCAGGCGGCTGGCGGCTTGATAGCATTGCCAGTTTTTCACGAGCTGATCTTTACTTTCGCTTTCAACAATCACGGCCGAAAAAATCTTTTGTTGAAGCACATAAGCCAGACAAAGGCTTTCCATACTCATTCTTGAGCGACCTGCAAGCTCGGTCAGCTTTTTTAAAGAAGGCGCTAAAGACTGGTACTTTTCCGGCAAATTTTGGGAAGATCGAGTTAAGACTCCACCCATAAAGGGGCCGATCGCTTGTAAAACTTTACCGGCTTCCAGGGCTTTTTTTAAAGACGTCCCCAGACTCAGGGAGTTTTCAATTAAATTAAACGACACCTGCAAGACTTGCACAGCCGGAATTTTTGTGGCCGCAAGAATACCAGCCTCGGTCCCGAC
>JAYWDA010000436.1:0-3175 GCA_043780105.1 Pseudobdellovibrionaceae bacterium
CCGGCTTTTGCAGTGGAACTTTGGTGGGGCGCCATACTGTTTTGACGGCCGCCCATTGTTTTGATCCCCGCCTCCTCCCCGGCTTAGCCGTCGCCCGGGTAGTTTTTGAAACTGAGCGCCGCGATAACATCAACGGTTTATCTTTGAATGTTTTCAAATTCACCAATCACCCATTATACAATACTCAACCAGGAATAAGAGCTGCTCCGCGACCGTCTGACGCGCCATCCACTTTTTTATCTTATGATCATGATATCGCAATTTTAGTTTTTAAAGGAACCGCACCAAAGAATTATCAAATCTCTAAGATGGCTTCCAATCTTGCTTCAGATCACGCTGGAGAAACTGAACACGTTTACGGCTTTGGACGCGCGGCTGACTACAGCGGTGAAGTCGGCGAAAGTGTATTTCACTCAACCGGAGTTTTGCGTGAAGGATCCGTTCAGATCAAAGAAAACTTTTCAACGGTCAGTGATCGCTATTATATTCAAAAAAACATGAAGCAACAAATGATCTGCCAAGG
The DNA here is from genome assembly GCA_043780105.1 of Pseudobdellovibrionaceae bacterium. Lineage (GTDB taxonomy): Bacteria > Bdellovibrionota > Bdellovibrionia > Bdellovibrionales > Bdellovibrionaceae > JAYWDA01. The sequence continues at coordinate 524 of JAYWDA010000436.1, forward strand.
AGACTCTGGCGGACCCCATTTTCTGGAAGGTAAAAACAGTAAAATATTGATCGGCGTCACTTCGGCAGCTTTAGGTCGAACACTTGCCAACGGCACAAAAAGTTGCGCTGATGAAGCGCAAGTCACCAAGGTCGCCCCGTTTTATCAATGGATTAAAAAAGAAGAAAAAAAATTATTAGAAGAACTCAACCAGGAGTATCAATGAAACATTGGACGTTAGTAGCGCTTTTTTTATTCAGCCTTAAGGCCTCGGCGATTTATAACTATGACTTGTACATGCCGAAAGTTTTGGACACGTACTTTTCGACCTTGTCACTTCACCCGCTGGCTCGACCGGTCAGCCAGATGGAAGCCACCCAAAATAAATGTGCTCCTGTTTACCAGAATATGATTAAAGACGGCGTTCTGGATATTCATTATGCCTTAGGATATTTTGATGACTCAGCTGGCGGCGGAGAAAAAAAGTACACCCGCTTTGTCAATGGCACGGGACTTGAAAATTACGGTAGGTCCCCGTCCTTAGATCCCGCGATCTTTTTGGCCATCCGTCAATTTATGAAGGGGCCTTGCACTCATCCGAACCAAATGACTTGTAACTTTAAAGAGTCCGGAGACCCCGCGACGGGCCAAGTGATTCTTGAAAAAGACATTTCATTATTAGGACAAAAAACTTTAGTTCGAATGACCCTGACTCAAGCTTCTGCCAGTCAAACTTACGATCAAAATATAACTACGTTAGCAGACACTCAAAAAGAATTCACATTGCAATCTGAAGCTAATTACTTTGGTGGAATCGCTCATGGCGATGTGATTTTTTATAACGGACACTCGCGCCATGGCGGTGGACCTGATTTTTCGCCAGTTATTTTAAATTCTAAAGGCACACCGGATTACGATAATTATTATAAGATTAAAAAAATTGGCATACGCCATGTTTTGCAAGAAGTTAAAAATCGTCCAGACAAAGATTATATCTTAGGAGTTTTTGCCTGCTATTCTGCTGCCTATTATGAACAAGCCTTGTTCACGGCAAAACCGGGCATTAAAACAATTTTTTCAGTCTACACGATCAACTACACTGATTCGCTGACAAGTTCATTGGGTTATATTGAGGGCTTTATGCATGGTCTGTGCAATGAGGATCTTTCAGCTTTAGCCAAACAAAATGATGCGGTTAAGAATGGCATCAGCGATTTTAATATCGGAACTAAACCTCCGGCAAAGATTCGTATTCCTGCTATTCCGCCGCAAACTCATTTTATTGACTAATTTTTGTTGTCGTTTATTTTGCAGAGCTGAAGTTTAACAGTTCTAACTTGGTTTCACCGGCGTCGACCTTCACCATGCTGAAGGGGACGTAGCCAATCCAAGTAAAACCACCTGAATCGTTGGGGAATTTACAAGTTTCAAATGATCCTGCCGGCACCGTGATTGTTTCTTTGATTCCCGAATCCTGCACGCAATTTGAAACGACAGATAAAACTTCTTTTTGAGATGGCATATCGTCGACAGCCCATTTTTCAATGGTGACAATGTTTTTTTCGGTCACTTGCACCAACCAGACATGGTTTGCCGTATCCAGTCCGTTATTTTTTAATTCTAAAGCTGAGCCATCGGCCTTACGGAATTGAACAAAGTCACCGACTGTTGGATACGCCGTTGCTACCTGAGAAAAAACCAAACTTAAAGTAAGACACAACGTTTTCATAAAAATCTCCTTTATTTATTTCCAACCTTTTGTCAGCCCATCAACTGATTGCCGCGAAGATTTAAAACGAGTTGTCTTAAATCCTCTTTTCTCTTCATGCTTAAGATGGCCTTGCTCGTTGGCTCGCTTGCGCCAGCGATCATAGTCTTTACGCAGAAGCTCAGTTCGCATAAATCGAATAAATTCATTTTGATTTAAGCCAAACTGCTTTTCAATCACATCAAAAGTAGTGCGATCTTCCCAACCCATTCGGACCAAGCGGTCTTTATCGTTGGCTGTTAACTTTGCTATTTTATCTTTAAATTTAACTGAAATGCCCAAATTAAATATCTCCATCTTAAGTTTTACAAGATGAAAGCGGTTCGTGCAAATTGTCTAAAGACAAACTACGGCAGAATTCGGTAAAAATCGGGCTCAAAGAGCTGCTTAAAAAAGCTTTCCGTGGCCTTTTTTTCGCAAGCCTTGGTTAAAATTGATATTTCTTCTGACGAAATTGCATGATCTTCATTGGATATAATAACTGGACAAAGTTCCTTATCATTAAGACCTGGAGTGTACTTGCGAGAGCTATACCAATTGCTAAATCTTTTAGCGTACCGATAGCGCAGCTCTTGACGAATTAAATTAATTTTATTTCGGGTGATTGTCACATCTGAAACCGATCTGACAGAAATCTTTGTCTCAAGGATGTCATCCTTACCATCGCGTCTTAGGGTTACGACCATCGCTCTTTTTTTAACGACATCCGCAATGCATTGATCTGACAACTCTCGCGATGATGGCTCCTGAATTTCATTTAAATACTGGGCTCCGCACCGAGCGGTGACTTGATTAACAAAACTTCCCATCGTCTCTTGTCTTCGAATTTCATTTGTAATTTCATTTTTGTGGCTCGCAGTCCACGAGATCAATTCACGCTGGGATTTACTTCGGCTTTCTACTTT
>JAYWDA010000437.1:0-3404 GCA_043780105.1 Pseudobdellovibrionaceae bacterium
GCCATTTTTTCGAATTTTTTAAAATAAGTTTTTTTAGCAAACAGTAATCTTTCCGCCGCATCTGTAAAAGAAAACACCCAGTGATTACGATCTTCAGGAAGCTTAAAAGTAGTTTCAACTTCGTTGCAAACATAGGCATGAAAATCTTGGCAAGCGTTGATTTTTGAACTCAAAGGGAATGGCCTTTTTTCTGGAACTAGACTGCCCGAGAGAAGGTCCGACTTCGTGACAGGCAAATTGGCAGTTAAGGCAAGAATCGGTATAAAAATAGAAAGAATCAGTATCAGCAGTCGCATGGAGTTCCCTTTGAAGGTTTGATCTGACAATGATTCGTCATCCTTTATATATTGTCACCTAGCGACTGGAATCTTGTCATGTCGCATGAAAATAAGAAAATTCAATCGTTTGATTGAATAGTTTGATTCAAACGCTTGTTTGAAATAACCTTTGCTATGGCTAAAAAAAAGGTGCCCGATAAAGCCCGCGAAAAAATCATGACTGTGGCCACAAAGCTCTTTGGCGACCAGGGGCTAGAAGCCACAACGACGCGACAGATTGCAGCGGCCAGTGGTCTTAATATCAGCCTTATTTCGTATTACTTTGGCGGAAAAGTCGGTCTTTATAAGGCAATTATTTATGAGCATGCCTTAAAAATTAAAGAAAATTTGGATTTTATTCTGATATCTCACAGCAAAGAAAAATTCACGGCGGCACTGTTTAAAAAAGAAACAACACTTATTGTTCGACATCTGGTTGAAATGCGGTTGTCGGATGTTTCGATGGCAAAAATATTTATGGCCGAGCGAACTCAGAATATGCCTTACGCCCGCGAGGTTTTTGAGAGTTTAATAAAATCGACCATGGATAAAATGGTCGACATGATTAAAAAGGGGCAGGATCAAGGAATTTTAAAATCAGATTTTCCGCCTGGTGTTTTTTTAAGTTTGATGATTGAGTCGATTTTTGGTTATTTTATGGTGCAAGACTGCCAACTTAAAATGTGGAGTCACACTTACCAGCTTCCTAAAGACAAAGAAAAATTTATCCAACTTGTTAGTCATATCTTTACGCAAGGAATCCTTTTATGAAAATAACTCTGCTGATCTTTTTTTTAAGCCCTGCCTGTTGGGCCTTGGATTTAAGTGGATTTCTAAGCCAAGTAAAAAACCGTCATCAAGGTTTAAAGTCCTTCGATATTTCAAAGGAAGCCGCTGAGGCTCGCATTGAGGCTGGTGATATCAGCTTAGTTCCTGTTCTTTCATTGAAAGGCACCTGGCTGGAAGATAAAAAGCAGCCCAACTTTTTAGGTGCAGAGGCCATGAATTCCACTCAATATACCTTAGGCCTTAGTAAAAAATTTGTCACTGGAACGCAAATCAGCCTTAGCGCACAAGCCCTGGGAAGTGAAAATAAAGGTCTTAGTAATCCGGCCTTGGGAGCCTACGCAAAATATGCGCAAGGCTCTTTAGGGGTGGCTGTCACCCAATCACTTTGGAAAGATTTCTTTGGCGCAGCCACCAGGCTTCGCCGTGAGCGCGACGCTTTACTGGGACAATCAGAAAAAAGTAATTATGATTTGCAGCAAAGGCAACTTCTGATCGAAGCAGAAGCCACCTATTGGGATTTTATTTATTTGCGCGAAGAGTTTAACCAAAGAAAATCAAGTTTAGAGCGAGCTCAAAAGATTGAGTCTTGGGTTCGAAGAAGAGCTAGCGATGGGATTGCAGATAAGGCTGATTCCCTGAACGCGCAGGCCTTGGTGGCGACTCGACAATTTCAGTTGCTCAACACGCAAGATGAAGTGACGGCCAATGAGAAAAAAATGAGAAGCGTTCTAGAGCTTGGCGAAAATGAGAAACTTCCCGATTTGACAGGCGATATTGATTTCAAAAGAGATTTGAAATCGAAATTAACTCAAAGCGGGCGAATCGTTCGGCTAGACGTGTACCTAAGTCGGCTTGAGGCAAAAAATCAAGAGCTGATATCTAGTCAGGTTGAAGATAGTTTTAAATCGGATTTAAGTTTGGCTGGAACTTATAATACAAATTCTTTTGAAGCCGGTGGGACAACCGCTGATGCGCCAAGAAATTGGGATAAAAAAGATTTTCCAACATCAACCGTGTCCCTGACGTGGACTTATATGTTTGATACAGCCGTCAAATCCGCTGCTCAGAGCAGTGCTCGCAAAGATGCCATGGCAGCGCATTTAAGAAGCGAGAGAAAACTTTTAGAATCAGATCTGGCCTGGCAGGAATTGCAGCGCCGAAATCAAGAGCTTGATAAGAAAATAAATTCCTTACGCAATTTAAGTTCATTGCAAAAAGAGCGTGCTAAGGCCGAGCAAAGTAAATTTAGCAGGGGTCGCTCGATCACAAGCAATGTGATTAATTCAGAACAAGATGCTGCTGAAGCAGAATTAAATTTGACCAAGCTGATGGCCGAACAAAGAAAACTTGAATCCCAGTCTCAGCTTTTTGTCTCCTTGGAGGAACAATGAACCTATCGGCGCTAGCCATTAAGCGGCCTATTTTTATTTCTTGCGTTGTTATCCTGACTTTGATTTTAGGGTTTGTGTCATTGCGAAAAATGCCAGTGGATCTCTTTCCGGATGTGACTTTTCCGGTTATGTTTGTGCGGGTCGCCTATCCCGGAGCCTCACCCGTGGATATTGAAAAATTAGTTTCAAAGCCCATCGAAGATGAGTTGGGTGGACTGTCAGGGCTTAATAAAATCACCTCTAATAATTTGGAATCTGTGGCGGTGATCCTACTTGAGTTCAAACTAGGAACTGATATTAAAGAGGCCGAACAGCAAGTCCGGAACCGCGTAGGAAATATTCGTAATAAACTTCCACTGGATGCGAAAGAGCCTGTTATCCGAAGATTCGACCCCGCCGATCAGCCGGTTTTAACCATGGCCGTAAAATCCGCTTTGGCTCCAGGTGAATTATTTGATGTGGCCAATGAAATTATTAAACCGCAATTCGAACGGGTCACCGATGTCGGGCAGGTTTTGGTCGTGGGTGGAAGAAAACAAGAAATTCAAGTTTTAGTCGACAAACGAAAGTTAGAAGACCGTCAACTTTCGATGTTGCAAGTTGCAAAACGCATCGAAGAAACTTCAAAAGACGTGCCGATCGGAAAAATCGAAAGCCCAGGCCAAGAAAAAGTTCTAAGAACTGTTGGCGAGTTTGAATCTGTTGACGCTTTAAAAAAAGTATCCGTCAGTTTTTTAGGCTCTGATCGCCCTGTTAAATTGGGTGAGATTGCTGAAATTAAATTCGGGCTTGAAGATCAAAAGCAAATCGCTTCGATCAAAAAAGAGCCTGCCATTTTTCTGGATGTGTATAAACAGTCGGGCACAAATACGGTGGCCGTTACAGACAACGTTAAAAAAACCATCGA
>JAYWDA010000438.1:0-14506 GCA_043780105.1 Pseudobdellovibrionaceae bacterium
TGCAAATATCCGGGACCTTGATTTGTAGGTAAAAACTCAAGGTGAAAAAGATATCCCAGATAGGCAATAGGATTTACGAACTGTATCTGCATAAGTACAAATGCATTAAATGCAATTGTTGATGGACGTGGCTTAGTTTTTTCTAGTTTTTCACGATCTCCACCCAAAACCTCTAAGTCATTCATTGCGAGTACATCATGTGCAATCTCTGAAATTGCATGCCGATAAAACATACCAACAATTTCTCTGGGATTATTTTTTAAAAACATTGTAGCATAGGCTTGAATTTGAGGATTAATTCCTGCGTGGTGATAAGTCTCCAGCAAAAAACCTTTGTAATGCTTAAGATTAATATCACCCGACTGCAATCTTTGCATCCAGGGTTTTTTATTGATGAGGTCCATCTCTGTCTGCCAAGCCGTTTTAATTCGATCGAACACCTAGACCTCCTACTGTCACAGTTTAGCTTATATCGAAAGCTATCACTATCAGCAGTTTCTATTTACATATTAAGGTCCAGTTATCTAGATAAGTGGTCAATATTCTTATGATATTTTCCGAAAGTATCATTGAGGGAGTTCAATGTTTGATTCGAGACTAACAAGGCCACATTACAAATCAGTCATCTTCGCATCCTACTTTGAGTTGCTCAAAAATAAGTATCCCCATGTTGATATTAAAAATTTGATCGAAGAAGCTGGATTGAGTCTTGATTATATTTCTGATGAGAACAGTTGGGTTTCAGTAACTGCTGAAAAAAAAATAATGGATCTCATCATTGAAAAGACACAGGACCAAAATATTTATTTGCTAGCCGGTCAAAGTGGGATTTCACGAACTGGTTTAGGAACAGCGATTTACTTTTTAGCCTCAAACATTATTCCGTTAGATGCCATTTATAAATCCTTACCAAAAATGACCGGACTATTAAATAAAGTGATCGATGTAGAAGTTGCCGATTTTAAGAATGGTTATTTTAAATTTATTTTTAAGCCTAATGTTGCTGATTTGGATGAAGAGGAGGCCGAAGTCTTAATATCACGAATGCCCTTTGTTATGGAAAATACGAAGGGGTATTACTCATCATTCCCGACAATAAAGAATTTGCCACCAGCACAAACAAAGATTGAGTTGTTAGATGAAACAACTGGCGCTTACTCGATTGAAGTAACCTACTTCTCAAAATCAAAAATGGTCGGTCAATTTGCCTCCATCCTCCCCCTCACCTTCGGAATAATTTTTACCTGGCTACTGAATCACTATTTAAAAATCGATATCTTCGGAGCCAGCTTTATCTCCTGCTCGATAGTAGCTTCTTTTCTTTCGGCCTATTTCTACAGGAAAACCAGGAAGCTTAAAGGCATCTCGATTCAAACAGAAGAATCCCTGTTCCGCCTGGATCGACAGTACAAAGACCTCTACGATGCAAAAAGCCAGCTGCAAAGAAAGCTGGAAGAATCGCAGGCCAATTTCTATCTTGTCTCGCACCTTATTTCAGCTGTTATGGAAGAAGAGGTTCTTCAGCTGGGCTGCGAAAGCCTGGTTGAGAATTTACATTACGACCGCGCGTTTATTTTGGTTTATGATAAAAAATTAAAATGCCTAAAATTGGCAGCCTCAAAAGGCCTGACTCCCGCGTTTAAAGAAAGTATTTTAGGTTTAGCAATTCCTGCTGAAATTGACGACAATGATCCGGCCAAATTTACGAATGTTTTTAAATCCAAAAAAGCTCTTCTTGTCAAAGACGTCAGCCAACATATCCTTAAATTAAAAGATCCGAAAAGTTTGCGGATTCTGGAAGGCTCAGGAAGTCGATCTTTCGTTGCAGCATCGATTAGCACCCAGTCATCCTCAATTGGAATTCTTGTCACGGATTGTATTTCAAAACGCAAAGTCATGACTGAAGACGACCTTAGAATTGTGACTACCGCAGCCCAGCAGATTGCAATCGCAATCGAACAGCAACGATCAAAACAAGAACTCGTAGACTCTTATCAAAAAGAAATTGAACTTTCCGTGTCCTATTCGCGCTTTGTCCCATTTGAAACCTTAAAGCTTCTTAACTACGAAAATATAGTTGATGTTAAACTTGGTGACTTTGTTGAAGAAAATGTTGCAATAATGTTCAGTGACATTCGAGGGTTTACTACATTATGTGAATCGATGACTCCGAAAGAAATATTACGATTCCTCAATTCTTATTACGCCAGACTTTCGCCGATTATTAAATCTTATGACGGTACCATCGATAAATTTATGGGTGATGGTGTGATGGCAATTTTTCCAAATGCAGAATTAGCACTTCAGGCTGCTATTGAAATTCAGCGCGCTATTCTTAGGTACAATCTTCAGCATCGTGTGGGCCATCGAACACCGGTTAAAGCCGGGGTTGGTGTCGCCGCAGGTAAAGTTGTTTTTGGCCCCCTCGGGTCAGAGAAGCGTTTAGAGCTAACTGCAATTTCAGATACAGTCAACGTGGCTTCAAGACTTGATGGACTCTGTAGTACTTCAGGCGAAGATATCATGTTCACAGGTTTTGATGAGTCTACTTTGGCAAAATTTTCGAATTTAAAATTTAAAAGGTATGACCCCTTAAAAGTGAAGGGCCGATCCGGGAGCTTAGATGTCATCTCAGTGTTAGATGAAAACCTATTTGATGGTATCAATCAAGATCAGCTTTCCCAAGTCCAAATAGATTATATAAAATATCAACGATCAATTTGGCAAAATAAAATAAATGCTAGCAACCAAACCGAGACCGCTAAAAAAATTGCCTAGCCTCTTAAAACAGGCATAAATTTAAAGGACCCCTTTATGCAAAAAATTTTCTGCGTTTGTCTTGTAATTATTTTTTCGGGCTGCAGCCACTTCGGAAGTCTGTCTAAAAAAAATTCTTCGCCAGAATGGTCTGACGACGTCAGAATGGCTCAGGCGCAGATTGAATCTAAAACAGATCAGAAAATTCAGGGCCAGGTTAATTTCGAACAGATGCCCAATAGCGTGATCGTCACTTTTCATATAGAAGGGCTTATGCCTAAAGGAAACTACCAACTTTTCCTTCACCCTGATCGAAATTGTGGGACCCAAGTGATGACATCAACTCCTGCTATGACAACGATGCGTGCAAACACTGATGGAATCGCCCAGAATACTTTTAAAATTCAAGATTTAAAGGTTGCAGGGCCTGCATCGCTTGCCGGTGACATCGTTGTGCTGACAACTTCACCTAAAGGATCAAAAGTATTAACGCCCGTCGAAGTTGCTTGCGGCCCAGTCCGACCACAAACGGCTGGCAAGAATTAAGGTTGCAACCATTCGGGTGCCGGTGATTTGGGCAAAGGCGTAACTTCAGGCAGTACAGGGACCGCTTCTGAAGGAGTCGGCTCGCTGAGGACTTGCTCAGGCAATTTTGCAAATAAATGTAAGCCTGCGACCGCTTCAATTTCTCCGACTGTTGAAAGATAACTCTTCCAGTCGTCGATCACTTCCATCCCAGAGGCAAACAGCGGACACTTTGAATTCGGAGTATCTGAGATAACCGATCCGTCCTTTAAAGTGTTCGGCATAATAACTGCAATGATTGGGGTTTCTTTAGTGATATCTTTAAATGTCTGACTCGCATCAAGCGCGATAATAATTTTAAAATCTTTTGACGGAACTGGAATATCTTTATTAGGTCCAATTTTTCCGAAATCTTTATCATAGATAGGACCCGCTATGACATAAACCTTCTTGTTCTCTTGCTTTACTAAAGTACGGGTGTACTGCTCGAGATGTTCCCAAACGACGCGGTTTAGATAAGGTGTTTGCGGAATCATATTCGTCATTAAAAAGGTGGCGCGATTATTGTCAGAGGTATCTGTCCGATCAGCCGAAGGAATCTGATGACCTCGATCATAGCAGCTTCCAGAAAATTCACCCGGTTCAACAGCTGTATAACTTGATTGAGTTTGTACCAAATATTTTTGCAAATCTCCGTCAGACTGAAAGTCGTTCGTACGTCCTGCCGTCCCCATTTGCTTGGCTTCCAACTTCCAAGCCACCCAGTTCGGCGATCGTCGTTCCTTATTATAAGATAAAACATACTGGTCTCTGGAAATAATAATTTCAGCGGAATTTGCGTCAGGAATGGTGCCTGGGAGATTTAAATTTTTAGAGAGTGGGGAACCCAGAACCACTTCGATTTTTGCGGCAGCCGTTTCGGTAAGAACCAGCGGCAAAATCAGAAGAAGGAAAAAATTTTTCAACGCGTTCATATCCATGGCCCCCCTGTGGATTAGATCACTGATGACAACGCTGCCACAAACCGATCTGAAAAGCATAGATAAATATCGGAATTATGTTCTAGCGCGCCAGATCAAAGACATCCCAGGAAAATGGCTAGGAGCAGTACACAAATAAAACTTGGAAAATGCCTTTTTTACGTTAATTTTATGCACAATTGTTTGGGCCAGCGCTTTCCTGTTAGACGTGCTTGCTGTTTACGCAATCTTATTCGATAAATAGAGAATGAGCTTGCGAGTTAACAATTTAAGTTATTCCTATCCAGGACGTCATTTATTTAAAAATCTATCTATAGAATTTAAACCCTCTAGCTTAACCCTGATACGCGGGCCCAGCGGCTGTGGGAAAAGTACTTTTTTAAAGCTGCTTGCAGGGCTCATCGCAACAGACTCAGGCGAAGTTTTTCGAACAGATCATAACAATAACCCACTTCAAAAACAGCAAATTGGCTTTGTTCATCAGGATTGTCATTTAATCGATCACTGGAGCATTGGCGAAAACTTTTCCTTGGTCGATAATCATCAACGCCGGCAAGAAGAAGCCTTAAAAAAGTTTGATCTAGGATTTTCATTATCTCAGAAAGTTCAAACTTTAAGCGGTGGTGAAAAACAACGGGTTTCATTAGTACGGATGCTCCTCCAAAAACCCGAGTTGATTTTATTAGATGAGCCGACAGCCCATTTAGACGACGACCATACCGATGGAGCTCTTAAATTAATTAAAAAAGACCTTCTAGAAAAAACAATTTTAGTCGTCAGCCATGACCAGCGCTTAACAAAATATGCAGATCACGTCTTTGACTGGAAAAAAGAAGTGCGCTTATGATTTTAAGAATATTTTTTGTTGAACTTAGGCGTAGCTTAAAAATCACTTTCACCTTAATTTTGTGTTCTTTACTGCTGGGCTTTACTTTATCCTCTGCGCTTCAGCTTAAAAAATATATGGAAACTTTGTTTGTTCCCGTGTCCTGGGGGGCTGGTCTTGTCGTGGTCCCGAAAGGCATTAGCCTGGAAGGCCTGCACCGCAGCCTCATCCACGGCGAGCCCGAGGGATTGATTCCCATGGCGTTGTTTGAAACGCTTCAGGGTCAAATCAATGACGAAAAATTTCTTCGCCATCTTCCCGTCCCGTCGTTGAAAATTTTAGGCTTTATTCCTTACAAAAAAGCCAGCCGCACAAACCTCGCATTTGTCGGCGATAAAGACGCCTATTTTTCTAATCTCAACGGACCGTCCATTTGGAATCAATTTTCGTTCGAGCCTTGGACGGCCCAAAGTTCAGAGTTTGTCAGTCGGGCGGGCTATCAAACCCCAGAATGGGGAAGCCGAGTTCTTATGGGGATTTTAGCTCAAGGCGAGCCTGGCCCGCTTCAAAAACTGAAAGAACTCATCGATCGGAAAACTATTGCCCAAGGGATGATCGTTCGGCCTGGTGAAACGGAAGAAGATCACCGCATGGATCAATTGGGGAAAAGTCTTTACGCGCTGGTGATATTGATTGGCTTTTGTTTGCTTCCGGGCCTGCTTCTTTCAATTCTTATTTTGCAGGAACGCCGTTCAATAATTTATACCGTTATGCAGGAATTGGGATGGTCCTCAAGAAGGCAGTTTCAGTTTTTTATTTTGCAAATCTTAGCTTTGGTTTTTAGTCCGGCGATGCTTGGAGTCTCTTTGGGATTTGCTTTTTCCCCTTGGCTGCAAACAATATTAAAAGTTTCATAACTTAAAGGAGTCCTGATGGAAGAAACTGAAGTCCCCATTGAAGCTGCGCAAGAACATATTCAAGAAGCCGCGGCCCACTCTTCACACAAGTGGATCACTTACGTTGCTTTAAGTTCAGCTTTGCTTGCAGTGCTGGCCGCCGTGACTGCTTTGCTTTCAGGACATCACGTGAATGAAGCTATGATTAGCCAAATTAAAGCCTCCGACAAATGGAGTTACTTTCAAGCTAAGGGTATTAAATCTGCTGTCTTAGATTCTAGAATTCAAATTCTGGAAGGTCTTGGCAAAGAGATCCCTAAAAAAGATTTAGATAAAGTGACTGAATACAAAACCGAGCAAAGTCAAATCTCGGGCGAAGCGGAAGAGTTTCAAAAAGAATCCGAAGCCCACTTACTCATTCACGAAATTCTGGCCCGTGCGGTCACTATGTTTCAAGTTGCTATCGCCATCGGAGCCATCGCTGCCTTGACTCGCCGAAAGTATTTTTGGTATGTCAGCCTTGTGTTCGGCACCTTAGGTGCATTTTACTTTATTCAAAGTTTAATTTAAAGGAGCCATTATGTGGGACAGCCTATTGCATTTTGATGTTGCGCCCTTAAATTTAGTCGTGCGAGCCGCTGTCGTTTATCTTGCGGTGCTTGTGTTACTTAGAATTTCGGGAAAAAGACAGATCGGACAAATGGGCGCAACCGAATTTGTTTCGGTTCTTTTGATCAGTAATGCTGTTCAAAATTCCATGAACGGTGGCGATAACTCTTTGATCGGCGGAATTTTGCTTGCCGTCGTTTTAATATCACTTTCGATAACAATTTCTTTTTTAACTTACAAAAGCAGATTTTTTCAAAATCTATTTGAGGGCACTCCCCGCTTGCTGATTCATAATGGAAAATTTGTTGATCAGGCCCTTCGAAAAGAGTTCCTTTCAAAATCCGAGCTGAATGTCCTCATCCGCAAACAAGGCGTTTCCCATGTCAGCGAAATAAAGGCAGGAGTATTGGAAGCAGATGGAACCTTGAGCCTGATTATGCACGCTGAGGGTCCGCACGAGACTGTTAAACTGAACTAGACTGAACTTGCAAAGGGCGAATGCTCTAAATACTGCGCAAACATTTGTTCAATCTGAATTTTTTCATGACCGACGTAATCCTGGATAGGCAAATTCAGCCGTGGATTTTTAATCACGTGGGCGCTATAAGTCAGCGTCGGCATAAACCCCCGCTGGAATTTATGCTCACCTTGCGCCCCAGCTTCAAATATTTTTAGATTTTTTTCGATCGCAAATTCAATTCCTTGATAATAACAAAGTTCAAAATGCAAACCTTTGTATTCTTCCAAACAGCCCCAATTTCTACCAAACAACGCAGATCCTTTAAAAAAACAAAGTGCCCCTGCTACGCCAGCGCCATCCGAATTTGATGCCAACACAAAAAGAATCTGGTCCGCCATGGTCGAAAATATTTCTTTAAAAAAATCCAACGTTAAATAATCCATGCCTTGCATTTTATCAATTGTACTTAGGTAAAACTCATACATCAGTTCTGCATGATAAGGCTTTAACTTCGTTCCCGTCAGGCGCTCTATGGTGACATGGCTGTCTGTGACCATCGCCCGCTCGCGACGAATTTCTTTCCGCCTCTTTCCACGCAAACTTTCCGTAAAGGATTCAAAACTTTTATAACCTTTATTTTGCCAGTGGAATTGAAAGCTATGACGGATAAAAAAGCCAGCTTGTGAAAAAAATGGAAGATCGTCTTTAGTTAGAAACAGAGCGTGGCTAGAACTTGCTTTTTTTTCAACACTCCAGTCTTCAACAGCTCCTAAAAGTGCTGCCGCTGTTCCTAGTTTTAAATCAGCTGAAAGTTCTGGTGCTAATAAAACCTTAGGGCCTGTCGCAGGCGTAAAAGGCACCGCCATCACAACCTTTGGATAATAGCTCGCACCCATCGATTCATGAGCCTGGGCCCAGGCAAAATCAAAAATATATTCGCCGTAGCTGTTTGTTTTTAAATAAGCAACGCTTCCACCGATCAAATCCTGGTTGTTCCATGCTGTAAAATAGACAGGACTCCAACCCGTCCGAGGACCCAGGCAACCACTGACCTCAAGTGCCGAAAGAAATTGATAACTGGCAAAAGGGAAATCAGCCGGTGTGATTTTTACCCAGTCATTTTCAGAAATTTGCCTTAAGGACTGGAATATTTTGATCTTCATGAGTATAAATTACCCCATGAGCGAAGCAGACACTATCATAAAACCTGATGTCAAATCCGATGAAAAGACTTTGAACCCTAAGATGTACGTTGTGTTACTTCACAACGATTCCTTTACGCCTCGAAACTTTGTTGTTGAGTGTCTGCAGCGCTGCTTTCAAAAGGGCATTGAGGACGCCGAGCGAATTATGCTGAAGGCCCACAAAAGTGGTCTCAGTGCCGTCGCAACTTATTCTTTTGAAATTGCGGAAACTAAGGCAGCCATCGCCAATAAGTACGCCCATGATCAGGGACAGCTTTTACTTTTTTCAGTCCAAGAAGCTTAAAAAAAAGATTTATTTCTCATTTTATCAATTCGTGATACCCCTATGCCTCAAATAAAAAGCAAAGGATCGTGGGATGGGAATAAAGCTTCTGCTCGTAGTGACGAGCGCATTGAGCCTATGGGCTTGCTCAAGCCCCACAGATTCGGGCACCACTTCTAAAATTGAAAATCAATACGAAATTGAGCAGACGATGGCCATCGCTTACAGCTTGGAATTATCAGGCCAACAGGAGACCTTTGTCGCACAAACTTTTTGGACCGACAGATCACCTTCGAATCTTGAAGAATGCGAAAACTTAATCAGTAAAGCCAAGGGCACATTAACAGACTCATTAAAAAATTATTTACTGGCACAAGACTTAGCGAACCAAAGTCATGCTGAGGTCAGTTGGGATGAAAAAACATTATCTCAGCGAATCAAAGGGGTAAAAGAACAACTTCTTCTTTTAGAGGATAAACTTTTAATAACCCAACTTCAGCGCACCCAAACGGCGCCAGCACCCTAATTTTTTTAGAGGTTGGCTTCTGCTGGACCTTATTTTGCTCCTTAATCACGTGTAGCTGAATTCAAAGAGCAAGCTCAAGCACCTTCGATTTTAGCCCATTTGAATGACGATACTTTTGACAGAGAGGACTTTTTTTGAAAACCACCTTTAGTAGTCTATTAATTTTGATGGGCGTTTTTAATTTCTCGGCCACTAGCTGGGCCGCTCAGCCAACTAAAACAATACTGATCAGCGACATCGACGACACCATTAAAGACACTCAAGTCAGACCTTCCGACCTATCAATGGACGCGGCGGCATCAAGGTACTGGCATCTGATGACCTCAATTTTAAGCGCTAATAATTCTTTTATTGGAATTCCTTTAGTTTACACCGCATTGGCTGCAAACGGTGTCGAAATTCACTATGTGACAGGCAATATCGAATTTTTGGGAAGCCTGCCAGAAAAGTTTTTACAGTCCAGTGGTTTTCCTGAGGGTCAACTTTGGCTGCGGCCCAATTTATCAATTAAAACCGAAGAGTTTAAAGTCGCACAAATTCAAAAAATTATGCTTTCTGAATCTACCGCCAGTTTTATTATGATCGGCGATAACGGAGAAAAAGACGTTTCTGTTTATAGAAGGTTAAAGGCCGATCCCCGTTTTAAAAATCGCATTATTGAGGTTTACATTCATCATGTTTATTCAAATGAAATTGGCGAACGACCAACGTCAGAGCAAAAACTCTTTTTAACCGCCGCTGATTTATCAGTTCAACTACTTAAATCGGGGGCCTTGACCGAAGCTCAGACCCAACAAGTCTTAAAGACTGTGGAGCAAGGTTTGACCAGCCAATTTGAAAGCATTCAACGACGAACTTTTCCGCCTTTTGCCAATTTGGATCCACGCGACTTAAGTGAACTTCAGCGAACTGAAAGCCAAATCCAAAATCCCACTTTGCGAGCACTTTTCCAAAAAATTAAACATCTTCTGTGGAAAATGGGGTTAAAAAATTAGTATAGCACTAAAAACCCGGTGCGCATGGGCCATTGATCCACTTAACCAAATTTATCATGATAACGAATGGGGTGTCCCCGTTCATGATGATAAGATCTTCTTTGAATTTCTGACTTTAGAAGGTGCCCAAGCCGGCCTTTCTTGGCTGACTGTTTTAAAAAAACGCGAAAACTACCGCAAAGCTTTTGCGCATTTTGATGTTAACAAAGTGTCCAGGTTTTCTGCCAAACAAATTGCAGAATTAATGATGAATGCAGGCTTGATTAGAAATCGACTAAAACTTGAATCGACTGTTTCGAATGCAAAATGTTTTCTTCAAGTTCAAAAAGAATTTGATAGTTTTGATAACTATATTTGGCAATTTGTTGGCGAAAAACCCCTGCTTAAAATCAGAAACAAAAATCAAAAACTTCCGACGTCCTCTCCTGAATCCGATGCGATGAGTAGGGACCTAAAAAAACGCGGGTTTAAATTCGTCGGTACCACGATTTGCTATGCCTTTATGCAGGCCTGCGGCCTAGTGATCGACCACACTTCAGAATGCTATAAAAGCAAAAAATTACATTCGACCCTTCATCATGCCAAACCAGTAAAACGGCGGTAGCAGGTCTTTTTTTAAAATCCACATACTTTTTCTCTCTTGGGTCATATCCATTGGAAACGATGGCATTAGTTTTCCATCGTAACCAAACTCTGCAAGAATCACTTTTCCAAAACCTGTGATTAAGGGGCATGAAGCATAACCATCATATTTTTTTGAAGGCTCTCGCCCTTGGATTACATCAAGAAGATTTTGGGCTACCACCGGAGCTTGCTTACGAATGGCCGCGCCCGTTTTTGAGTTAGGGACGCCCGTGACGTCACCGATCCCAAAAATATTTTTAAAATCTTGATGCTGAAGCGTGTTTTGATCGACCTTCAACCAACCAGCTTGGGGCCCAGAAAGAAAAGCCAGTCCCGATTCTTTAATAAACTCATGAGCGCTCATCGGCGGCACAGCATGCAACAGATCGTAGGAAAGTTTTTCTAAGCTGATGCTGATTTTCGTTTCACCGTTGACCACTGATTCTGTGCTCTTTTCAAAAACAGCGATTTTTTCTTTTGCTAGGACTTCAACCAGTTTACAGGAAAACTTAAGCTCAATATCTTTTCGAGTCGCCACTTCCATCAAAGGCTTTGCAAAAGCAGGAACACCCAAAATAACTTTTCCTGCTGCTGCATAAATAATTTTAGCTTTTCCCCGGATATTATTTTTTCTAAAAATTTCATCGGCTAGGTACATTATTTTTTGCGGAGCCCCTGCGCATTTGATCGGCACTGGCGGCATGACAAAAATGGCGTTTCCACCTTTAAAGTTTTGAATCATCTGAGCGGTTATTTCACTTTGATCATATTGATAAATACTGCACAGACCATCTTTTCCTAAATTTCCATCGATCCCTTTAATTAAATTCCAATCAAGCTTTAAACCCGTCGCCACCACTAAATAATCATAGCCAACCACTTGTCCCGAAGTGCACACCACGCGCCGTTCTTCGACCTTTATCGTTTGCACTCGATCTTGGATCCATCGAACACCGGACGGAATCATTTTCTTCATTGGTTTTCGTGTGCTTTCTTTTTTTACAACGCCCGCACCAACAAGAGTCCAAAGTGGCTGATAGTAATGAAAATCAGCCGGTTCAATCACACCGATTTGACCCGCCCCGAGGGTCTTACTCAGCCTTGCAGCCATCGACACGCCACCAGAACCGGCGCCTAGAATTAAAACTTTAAAATGCTGGCTTGCCATGCGAACTCCTCTTGTTATTAAAAACCTAAACTAAGGGGTCATCCCCGCTGATAAAAATAAGAAGACCTTTTTGTTGAAGCTCCAAAGCTTTCTCAAGAATTAATTTTTGTGCGGCCTCAACCTTTGCGCTCGACTGCGGACCCAAGTGATCTAGTGCAACCTGAAACATTTCGACTTTTCTTTTTGCAAAAGGCTTTAAAAGTGCATCAATGAATTCTTTTTTCTTTCCTCGAAGTGCTAAAACCCAAGTGGGTTCAGGAATTTCCTGAAATAACCTGTGCATTCCTTGAGTATTAACTTTCAATAGATCATCAAAAATAACTAGGTTATGTCTTAAACGTTCCGCCATCTCGGGATCTTTCTTTAAGATCTCTGATAAAATTCTTGCCTGGGATTTTTCGTCCAAGCCCCGCAAGGCTTCAATAGCAGCTTTAAAACCTTTTATTTTTGCCATCTAAAATTGGTTCCTGCGCTCGCGGACTTGTTGAAAATCCTGAACCAAGGCTGCTTTCAAAAAAGGATTAAACTTTTTCTCGTGCGCAAGTTCCAAAGGAAGCGTCATCTGATAGCCTTCAAGAGATATCTTTTCTTTTAGGCAAAATCTTTGATTGGTCGGATAGTAATCATGAGTGCAAAAAATTTGAGTTGGGTCAGGCAAAGCTTTAAGCTTTTGCAAAGTTTCAAACATCTGCTGAAAGGTTCCTTCAAAAAGGCGCCCACAGCCTAAAGAAAAAATAACATCTCCGGAAAAAAGCCAAAATTGATCGGCACACCAGTAAGCCACATGCCCCAAAGTGTGCCCCGGACATTCCAAAACCTTGAACTTAAGATCTTGAAAAACTACGTTATCACTTTCACTCACCCAGTCCGTTACTAATTCTGCTAAGGGTGCCTTGTTTTTAAGGGGTCCATAAACTGGGCAAGAGTATCTATTCCTGATTTCTTTCACTCCTAAGACATGATCCAAATGGTGATGAGTGATTAAAATCATTCGGCACTGAAGGGCCTTTTTATTTAAAAATTCAAGAACCGCCGAAGACTCACCCGGGTCAATCACAATGGCGTCGAGATTGTTATAAATAACAAAAACGAAGTTATCTTGAAGGATAGGAATTTTTTCAACTTGCCAAGGAACTGTCATACTTAAAGGTTAACCCTATTCTCTTTGGAATGAAAATATTTTAGTTGAATAAAGATCCATGGACCCGCCCTGAGCAAACGAGCTAAAAGACTGTCATGAAACTAATTATATTTCTTGGAATTTCCGCGATGGCAGGTCAAGGCAGCACTCTCTCGGACCAGGCCGCTAACTACAAAAAAGCCTACCACCTGACCTCAGTTCATCAGAAATTAGTCGATTATAAGGGTCACTATTTAGGTCCCGCTGGACATTCGCTGGAAGGCCTCAAAAATGTGAAAATGGCGCTTCCAGGTATTTTGTATTGGGGTGGTGGTTTAAATAAGGGCCGAGATAATCGCAACCCTTTACTACCCAGTGCTCTCAATAGTCTTTGTAAAGAGGGCTTTACCACCGCGATTTATCTTTACGATCAGGGTTTTAGCGGAGCTGTCACTGAAAGCCATTGTTCAGATAAGCTGGGTCAGAGCAACACGATTCATTATATTTCAAAACTTCAAACCAAACAGTCCAAAGAAGTTTTAGAAAAAATCTATAGGGCCATCAAGCTTGTACAGCCAGGCCCAATTTACATGCACTGCTGGAATGGTTTGCATGCTTCTAATGCGATGGCCGCTGTAGCCTTGCGCCAATTCTGTGGCTATTCAGCGACCGAAGCCATTCAGTTTTGGAAAACAAATGCAGAAGGCACAGATCGAAACGAAGACTTCAGCTTAATGCTTAATTTTGTCCGTAATTTTGAGCCTTACCCAGAATTTCAAATTACAGAAGCTGAAAAAAGCTTAATCTGCCTGCCCCACTAATTTCGGATATTTTTCATTTGGCGCGAATATTGCGCCTACAAGCTTTCTATTAAAGATTGTCTTCTTTCTGGGACAATCAACCACTTATTTTTATGCCATGGAGGCACATATGGACATGTTATCAAATTTAGAATCTAGCCGAGAAATTTTAAAAAATATTGTAAAGCATCTGAGTAGTGACACTTTGACCTGTATAAAGAACTGCACCGAAGTTCATCAGCTTTGCGAACAGACGATTTCGCATTGCTTGGGAAAAGGCGGCATGCACGCTGAGGTAACCCACATTCGTGCTTTGCGCGATGTTGCTGATATTTCTGCACTGACCACTAATTTTATGTTGAGGGAATCGCCAATGCATTATGTCGTGTGCATGTCCTGCGCCGAAACCTGTTTAGTTTGTGCCCAAAGTTGTGAGCGCTTTCAAAATGACAGCGAAATGAAATCCATTGCCGATGCCTGTCGCTATTGTGCTGAGTCGTGCGAAAAAATGGCTATGCATCATTAATAAAAGTCCTCTAAGCTAGGGAATGAAAAAAATATTCTTAAGTTTATTCTTTTTGTTTTCCATTTTTCTGACATTAGAAACTGCACGGGCTGCCATCACTCCACTGGCCGTATCGATTGTGCCTCCTGTGCAGTTTCCGGCTGAGGATTTTTCAATCACGGGCGCAAGACTCAGTTTTTTATGGGGCCATCACCGAGATCTTTATGGAGTGGACCTAGGGCTTTTGG
>JAYWDA010000439.1:0-2603 GCA_043780105.1 Pseudobdellovibrionaceae bacterium
TGGATTTACCATGACCGTTTTCGTACTTTTCAGCTATGTTTTTAGCGTCTTCCAGGGAAATTCGATTGCGTGTTTTAAAATAATGATGGTTGAAATCAACAGGATAGATCCGTTCGGATATTAACAAGAATGGATCTCCATTCTTCTCAAAATGAGATTTTAAATCCAATACAGTGCTTGTGAAAGTACCTTGTTAAGTTTTTTTGTTTTTGGGTCGCAAATAAATTAAACTATTGAAATGGAGGTTTTGATGAAGAAACTATTATTACTCACATTATGCCTTAGTTTCATGCCAGGCCTCTCCCACGCAGGCGATCTGCACAGTGACGATCTGCACAGTGTCGTGGTGAGAACTGTTTCTGAAGATCACGCCAGAGAAGTGAAAGCAGGCAGATTTGATCGTAAACAGGCGTCGATTGAAAAGAAATCTCCATCCATGAGACGCGAATCCCACCATGCGACAGCTTCAAAAAAGATCGAAAAGACACCTAGGCACGAGAGAAAATAGTAATTTAGAAGCTTGTTTTTAAGACTAAGCCTGTCACGGAGTCGTCAATATTGCGGTCATAGGCGTCCGCCAGGGTGAAGTTACTATCCACACGATTTGAAGAATGAAAAATAACCGCGGTCAAATCATTATTAAACTTCCAAGAGATCCAGGGTTCCGTATTAGTGGAAGTTTCACGCCTTTTCTTTTGAGCTACAAATCCTCGAGCATTTACAAATTGTGTATCCAATTCATCCTGGCGCACTGAATATGTGGCATTGATTCCAAGAGTAAGACGCTTGACCGTCCATTGATATGACAAAACAAACCCTCCCGAGTTATTCGTAAAAGGAATACTTTGTAGTGGTACAGAATTGTCTTCCCCAGAATTCGTTTTGTCCCAGAAAAGATTCAAAGAAATCAGCGAAGAGTTCCATTTAAAATTTGATTTTTGCTCAATCAAATAATGAGTGCCACTTTGACCTTCAAGACCTAATTGATAATAGCGATCGCCATAAATAGAAAACAAAAGTTTATATTCAGAGCTTAAATATTGCCATAATTCACCGATGGAAATTCCAGCCGCTGCATAAAAAAGTCGACCGTCATTTCCCGAAACATTTGCAATGGGGCGCAGAAGGAAAAATTGTTCCAAGGTGCTCTGAAGGGCAAGGACAGGAGAGATCTCTAATGAGAGTGAATTCGCATCTGAAGCCGTGTTGTACTGAGTGCCTGACAGGGTTGTCGTCCAGTCCATAAAGCCAAAGTCATAATCTGTTTTTCTTGTGGAGATCAGTTTCCAAACCATGCCGTCAGACCAATTCATTGCAAGAGTTGGGTCGGAAATGGCCAGCTGTTCAGGATTGCTTTCGCGAATAAAACCAAGTTCAAAAAAATTAGCTCGCTTATCGAAGACAGCAAGGGCTTCTTCGGCTTTATCTCCGTTGCCATCTAAATACTGCTCGGCTAATTGTCGAAGCTCAATGCTTTTGGTTTGCCGAGCTAGTTTTTCCCAAACTTCAGTGGCACTGATTTTAAATTTTTTCCAACGATAACGCCCATGCAATAGAAGGATGGCATCATCGTCGGGAGCTCGCTTTTCAGCATATGCAAACATTTTTTCGGGATCTTTTCCAGGCGGATCGCAAGACGCAACCACAGCTAATTCAAGGGGCTTTAAGCTGGTCAGGGATCGATCTTTAGAAAAATTTAATATTTCAGTACAATTATTTTCTTTAAAATAGGTGGCAAGGTCGTTGGTTTTTTCTTGGCTTTCGCCAGAATAAGTTTCTTCTACGGACGGGGGTTTAATTTTTTTCCTAATATTAACTTTTGTAGTTTGTGCCGCGCCTGAAAGAAGAAAAGAAAAAACAAAAGCTGAAATCATTGGGCGCGAGAATTCTTTTGTATGTAGGTATCAAATTCTGAAATAGTCCTGTAATAATTGATCTTTGTTGTTTCATAACCAGAGATAACATCAATTTGATTCAATAGAACATTCGACAAGTTATTTTGCGAGGTGGCTAAATCGGGACCACTGGACGCGCCGGACTTAAAGCGATGTTGAGTGATTTTCAATTCTTCGTGCGCGAGATGAACTTGCTCTTCTGCTAACTCAACGGCATCTTTGGTTGTGTTCAATTTATCGACAGCGGCTTGGATTTGTCCTTCAGCCTCGATTCGCACCTGAGTGGCTTGCAGCTCAGCCTTTGATAAATTCACTTTTGCTTGTTCCGCTTTAGCATCGAAATAACCACCATCCCAGAAGGGCATTTTAATTTGCAATCCGACGGCCCCAAGAACACTGCCGCCAGAAGAAAAAACAACATTGCTCCCGCCGTAACCTATTTCACCTAAAAGTTGAATGGTCGGCCAACTTTCAGCTTTCGCCGCTTGCTTAAGACTTTTTGCAGCCTGAGCGGTGAGCAGCGAAGCTCTGACGTCAGGCCGGTCATCAATTCCAGTCTTCAGAAAGGGATCGGAACTATTGATGACTAATGGGTCATATCGCAAGGGTTCAATATCGTCTTTAAGATCTGGCAATCCTAAAATATTAGCTAAGTCTTTTCTGCATTTAACAAGATCTCCAGCCGCATCGATTTTACGAAGATGATCA
>JAYWDA010000440.1:0-10774 GCA_043780105.1 Pseudobdellovibrionaceae bacterium
TTTCTTCATGAGATAAACACTCAAATTTTTATTACGACAACGGACCTTACATTGCCTCAAAGTTTTGCCTTAGAAAGTTTTTCTGTGAAAGAAGTGAAAGACGGAGCTTTAGACGAAGCTTTTACAAAAACGAAATAAATGGGGTCAGACACAGTGTCAGAAGAAAATGTTACCGCACCAGTCGTTACAAGCCAAGAACCTGAACTAAAAGCCTATGGCGCCGATTCTATTCAAGTCCTTGAGGGGCTTGAAGCTGTTCGAAAGCGGCCTGGAATGTATATCGGCGACACCGGTGCTCGTGGTTATCATCACCTTGTGTACGAAGTGGTGGATAACTCAGTCGATGAAGCTTTGGCTGGATTTTGTAAAAATATTTTTATTACGATCAATACTGATGAGTCAGTCACAGTTGAAGATGACGGGCGCGGAATCCCAGTTTCAGCTCATAAGAATGGAAAATCGGCTCTTGAGATTGTGATGACTGTCCTGCATGCCGGTGGAAAATTTGATGGCGGAAGTTATAAAGTTTCCGGCGGTCTTCATGGTGTTGGAGCGTCTGTTGTTAATGCTCTTTCAAGTCGTTGCCAAGTCGAGGTTCACCGCGAAGGTTTTACTTGGATGCAGAAATATGAAAAGGGTGCTGTGCAAACGGAAGTTGAAAAAGGCGCTCCTTCGTCAAAAACAGGAACTAAAACAACTTTCAAACCAGACCGTGAAATTTTTAAAGATGAGTCCATAATTTTTGACTTTAATACATTGGCCAACCGCTTGCGTGAGCTTGCGTTCCTCAATGCTGGTCTTCGAATCACGATGAAGGATGAGCGAAACAACAAGCAGCAGGATTTTCAGTACGCTAAAGGTATTGCTGAATTTGTTCAGTATATGAATCAATCCAAAAAATCTATACAAAACGAAGTAGTTTTTTTCAAGGGCGAAAAAGACACCGTCGAAGTTGAAATTGCCATGCAGTGGAATGATTCTTATTCAGAATCAGTTTTTTCTTATTGTAATAATATTAATACGATTGAGGGCGGCACGCATTTGATGGGATTTAGGTCGGCGCTGACTCGCGCGACAAACTCCTATGGGACTGAAAAAAATCTTTTAAAAGATTTGAATGCAAATCTTGAGGGAGAAGATATCCGCGAGGGGTTAGCGGCTGTTATTTCTGTCAAAGTTCGTGAGCCGCAATTTGAAGGACAAACAAAAACAAAACTGGGAAATAGTGAAGTTAAAGGCATCGTTGAATCCTTAGTGGGCGATAAACTTCGCGATTGGTTTGATCGAAATCCAAGTGTCGCAAAAACAATTATCATGAAGTGTGTGGATTCTGCACGCGCCAGGGAAGCGGCAAGGAAAGCTCGCGATCTGACTCGTCGTAAAACAGCCTTAGATGGCGGCTCGCTGCCTGGAAAAATGGCTGACTGCCAAGAAAAAGACCCTGCTTTGTGTGAGCTTTATTTGGTTGAGGGAGACTCGGCCGGTGGATCTGCAAAGCAAGCTCGCGATCGAAAAATCCAAGCGGTTTTGCCTTTAAAGGGTAAAATCCTCAACGTTGAAAAAGCTCGTTTTGATAAAATGCTTTCTAATGAAGAAATTCGCATGATGATTTCGGCCCTGGGAACAGGGATCGGCAAAGAAAATGTGAACGCTGAAAAAATTCGCTATCACAAGGTCATTATCATGACAGATGCCGATGTCGATGGATCCCACATCCGAACTCTTTTGCTGACTTTCTTCTACCGTCAAATGCCAGAGGTGATTGAGCGCGGATATATTTATATTGCGCAACCGCCATTGTACCGAGCAAAAAAGGGAAATTCAGAAAACTACTTGAAGGACGATGCTGCGCTCACAGAATATTTGCTCAGCGCCGGCTTAAATAGCTTCAGTATTGTTGGAAAAGACTCCTCCCCTGCAGAGCTTAAAAAACTGATTATTGGAATTCAGAAATTAAATAGTTTATTGAAGGTTTCGTCGGCAAAATATGATCGCGATGTTCTTTATTTCTTCTTATCTAAAGTAGCTGATATCGATTCGACTTTAAAAGATGAGAAAAAATTAAAAGCTGCTTGTGATGATTTGGCCGCTTGGGTTCTTGCAAATCCATCCCTAGGAATCACAGAAGTTAAATCGACTGTGTCTTTAGCTGGTGAAAACAACGTTCCCACCGCAGAAGTTAATACCGTTCGATATGCCGACCGAAAAACCACAAAAATTGGTGCAGAAACTTTAAATGCTTCTGAGTTTATTGAGCTTAGAACTTTATGGGCAACGATCCAGTCCGTCACAAAGCTGCCTTTTAAAATTCATCATAACTCGAATGAATTGCCTTTTGAAAATTACAATACTTTCTATGAATTTGTGATGGAGTCCGCGAAAAAAGGCATTTATATCCAGCGATATAAGGGATTGGGAGAGATGAATCCAGTTCAGCTATGGGAAACAACTTTGAATAAAGAAAATCGTAATCTTTTACAGGTGACTATTGATGATGCCGTGGCTGCTGATGAAACCTTTAGCGTATTAATGGGTGAGCTTGTTGAACCAAGACGAAAATTCATTCAAGACAATGCGTTACTAGTTCGGGCATTAGACGTTTAATAACTTAAGGACGAATGAAATATGGCAAATCCAGAAAAAGGTATAACAACGGTCGATATCAATAAAGAAATGCGGGAAGCTTACCTGCAGTACTCGATGTCCGTAATCGTCGGCCGAGCTCTTCCTGATGTGCGAGATGGTTTAAAGCCAGTTCATCGCCGGGTTTTATTTGCTCAACATGAGCTTAGCAATACACATGATAAGCCCTACAAAAAATCGGCTCGCGTGGTTGGTGATGTCATCGGTAAATACCATCCCCACGGAGACGTTGCCGTTTACGACACTATGGTGCGAATGGCTCAGGAATTTTCATTACGATATCCGCTGATTGATGGACAAGGAAACTTTGGTTCCATTGATGGCGATAGCCCGGCAGCGCAACGTTATACCGAAGTTCGTATGACTAGATTGGCTGAAGAGCTTTTAGAAGATATCGATAAAGAGACCGTTCCTTTTGGTCCAAACTATGACGACAGTTTAGAAATACCCTTAGTTTTACCGGCAAAATTTCCTAATCTTTTAGTCAATGGAAGTGCTGGTATCGCGGTCGGAATGGCCACAAATATTCCGCCCCATAATTTGGGCGAAGTGATCGATGGCTGTATTCATTTAATTCATAATCCTGATTGTACTATTGACGAACTGATGACAAAAATTCCAGGCCCAGATTTTCCTACAGCCGGTGTCATTGCAGGGCGCGAAGGAATTTTGCAAGCTTACAAAAAAGGCCGCGGCATTATCACACTAAAAGCCGTGACTGAAATTGAAGCTGTCAAAGATCACGAAAATATTATTATCACTGAAATTCCTTATCAGGTGAATAAAGCAAAACTGATTGAACACATTGCAGACCTTGTAAAGGATAAGCAAATCGAAGGGATTTCTGATATTCGCGACGAGTCCTCTCGTGAAGGCATGCGAATTGTTGTGATTTGTAAAAAAGCTGAAAATGCGACGGTGATTTTAAATCGCCTTTATAAATACACACAGATGCAAGTCAGCTTCGGGATTATTATGCTGGCCTTGGATAAAAAAAATCAGCCCGTTGTTTTTAATTTAAAACAGATGCTTGAAGCTTTTGTTGATCACAGACGCGATATCGTGACAAAGCGATGTATCTTTGAGCTTAAAAAAGCCCAAGAGCGAGCCCATATTTTAGAAGGCTTAAAAAAAGCTTTAGATCAAATCGACGCCGTGATTGCGACCATTAAAGCTTCTAAAGAAGCCAATGCTGCACGCGAAGCCTTAATAGCAACGTTTGATTTTTCTGAGCGCCAAGCCCAAGCCATTTTAGAAATGCGATTGCAAAGATTGACTGGTTTAGAGCGTGAAAAAATCATGGCCGAACTAGCTGAGTTAATGAAGCAAGTCGAGTGGCTGAAATTTGTTTTAGCTGATGTGAATGAAATCTTTAAAATTATTATTAGCGAGCTTGAAGAGATTAGCAAAAAATACTCTGACAAACGGCGAACTCAACTGACTGGTGAATTAACAGATCTTGAAGATGAAGACCTGATCGCTGATGAGCCGATGGTCGTAACCATTACAAAAACTGGTTACATTAAGCGGATCCCCATTGATGAATACCGCGTGCAAAAACGCGGCGGCAAGGGAACTAAAGGTATGGAAACTCGCGAAGAAGATATCGTCACAGATATTTTTACAGCAAGCACAAAAACAATGTTGCTAGTTTTCACTGATAAAGGCCGTGTGTACTGGGTGAAAGTGCATAAATTGCCTTTAGGTCATCGAACCTCCAAAGGGAAAGCTATAGCCAATGTTGTGCAATTGGCTAACAACGAAAAAGTTCGAGCCATTCTTCCTGTCGAAGAGTTTGTCGAAAATAAATATATCGTGATGCTGACGGAAAAAGGCATTATCAAAAAAACATCTTTGGAATCTTTTTCGAATCCACGAACAGCGGGAATTATTGCTCTGACAACAGATCTTGATGACTGTGTGATTGATGTGCAAATGAGCGATGGTCAAAGCGATGTTTTTATCGCCACTAAAGAAGGAATGTCGATTCGCTTTAACGAAAGTGGCGTTCGCCCAATGGGAAGATCAGCTCGTGGAGTTAAAGCCATCACTTTAGCCAAGGATGATATCGTTATCGGAATGGAAGTTTTAGGTAAAGGCACAACGGATACAATTCTGATGGTCACTTCGAAAGGCTACGGCAAACGTTCTGAAGTTGAAGAGTACCGAATTCAAGGGCGCGGTGGCGCAGGAATTATCACTCAAAAAACCACGGATAAAGTAGGAATTGTCATCGGAACGAAGAAAGTGTCGCCACTGCAAGAGTTGATTCTTTCCACCGATAAGGGCCAAGTGATTCGCATGAAAATCTCAGACATCTCGGTCTTGGGACGAAACACTCAAGGTGTTCGTTTGATCAATCTTGATGATAAAGATGAACATGTCAGTGGCTTAGCTGTTGTCGAAGATGAGGACCGAACCGCTGAAGAGACACACTAAGTATTTACTGATCTGCGCGGCCGGTTGGTTTCTGTTGGCGGGATGTACTCCGCCGGAGGGCCGCGATTTCAAACAGGGACAAAAAGAAGCGCAAAAGGGTCAGTACGTCTTAAGCATTAGTTTCTTTGAGCATGCCATGAAAAGAAATCCGACCAGTCCGTGGGCGATGAAAGCGGCTCGTGAAGGGGCCCGCATTTCTTTTTTTGAAACGAAAGATTTTAGAAAATCAGCGGAATTTCAACGGCATATCGTGATTTATTCGGCCGAAAGCCAAGAGCGAATTGAGGCCCAGAAAAAATTGGGCGAAATTTACCTCGAGAATTTGCAAGATTATCCCAAAGCCATTATTGAATACAGCAAACTTGTCGAGCAAAACTTATCAGATCAAGAGGTTGGACAAGATAGGTTGGGGCTTGCGAGAGCGCACTATTTTCAGAATAATTTATTTCAAGCAGATAGTGAGCTCACCGAAATTTTAAAACTAAAGGTCGAGCCTCCATTACGATTTAATGCCCTGATGTTAAAAGGTAATATCCTAATTGCTCAAAAAGAATTTTCCAAAGCGGCCATACTTTTTAAAGAACTGATCAAAGATTATCCCGAAAAAGCCCAGCACGAAAATGTTCCACTGACGCTGGCGGTATGTTACGAAGAAGCCGGCGAACTGAAAGATGCTTTGGTAGTCCTTGACGGCTTACGAAAGACTTATCAGCCGCCAGAATATATTGAACTTCGAATTAAACGACTAAAAGAGCGCCAAAAGAATCAACCTGGGGCCAAAGGATTTAGAAAATGAGCCTTGGAAAGTACCTAATTTTTGCGTCCATTGGCTTTGAACTTATTGGCCTTATCTTGGGTGCCTTTTACTTAGGCAATTATTTAGACGAAAAATATCAAGGTAACGGGCTTTATTTTGTCGTATTGGCTTTTATTGCTTTGATTGGTTGGCTCGTACAAATCATCTTTTTTCTCCGCCGGTTTCAAAAAGAAGATGAAGCAGAGTCTAAATCCGAAAAGCCATCATGATTCGGGCAACAGTGATCCAAATTTTAATTACTTTTCTGAGTTATCTGGCTCTTTTAAGCCACTCAACGCAATCAGCCATATCTTTTGCAGCAGGTGGTGCTTTGATAGCGGTTAACTTTCTGATCTTGGGCATAGCTTGGTCCCTCATTTTTCAGAAAAAATTGATTGCCCTAGCCGTTCCACTCATTATATTTAAGTACGCGATTTTAGGGCTCATTATTTATCAAGTCGTTCAGTCGTCTTCAATCGACCTTTTATGGTTTTGCTTGGGGATTGGAAGCTTTGTAATTAGCGCTTTAATTTTTGTCGTGTGGAGGTCCCGTCATGTCGTTTAATTGGACGCAAATGATTCCTGGAGTTGGTCATGAGTATTCTCATGTGGCAACACTTGGTGTGGCTTCTGCTGTGACAGTTGGACTTGGGCTTGTAGCTCGAAAATCTTTAGGAACTGGCTCTGAAGCTGTGATTCCTTCTAGTAAAATTTCAGTGCGTGGTGTTTTTGAAGTTTTAACTGAAATGATTTCTGCTTTAGCCGAAATGGTGATCGGGCATGAAGGACAAAAATTTGTTCCGATGTTCACATCGATCTTCTTTTTTATTTTAGTAAATAACTTGTTAGGAATGGTACCCGGTATGACGCCGGCAACAGAAAACCTGAACACCACATTTGCTTTCGGTGTTTTTATGTTTCTTTCCTACAATATGTTTGGCATCCGTGAACACGGTCCCTTTGCTTATTTTAAACATTTCGCTGGGCCAAAGCTTCCGTATCTGGCTCTTGCGATTCCTATTGGTATTTTAATGTTTTTTATCGAAATGGTTTCCCATATGGTCCGACCTTTTAGTTTGGGTCTGCGTCTTGGAAACGTAATGATGGGTGATCACACTGTTTTGTCGGTGTTTTTAGATTTAGTTCCTGCCTTTGTTCCAATTCCATTTTATTTCTTAGGCCTTTTCGTATGCTTAGTTCAGGCTTTGGTATTTACTCTTCTTTCAATGGTCTATGTGGCTTTTGCCGTTGCCCACGAAGAAGAACATTAATTATTTTTTAAAATGTAACTATTAATCAGACAACAAGGAGAAATTAGGAAATGAAAAACATCAGCACAAAAATCGTTCTTATGGCCGCAACTTTGGCAGTCAGCTTTCCAGCATTAGCTGAAGAAGTAGCTCATGCTGCTACAGCTGACACCAGCATCAACGGTGGCTTACGTGCTATCGGTGCTGCTCTTGCCATCGGTATTGCTGCATTGGGTGGCGCTCTTGGACAAGGTCGCGCAACAGCAACAGCTTTAGATGGAATCGCTCGAAATCCTGCAGCTTCAGGCAAAATCTTGATCCCGATGGTTCTTGGTCTTGCTTTGATCGAATCATTAGTTATCTACGCATTGATCATTGCACTTCCTCTGACAAAATAATCAGAAGTTAATAAATTTTTTTAAAAAAGGGGACCTTATCGGCTCCCTTTTTAATTTAAGGGGTTGTTTTGCTAGCTGGCTTATTTTTTCTACTTATCTCAAGCCAGGCAGCTCATGCCGAAAAAATTAGAGCCTCTGTGATTGATATTGCGCCATTTGGATTTATCGAAGGCGGACAAAAAAAAGGACTAAATATAGAAATTCTTGAAGCGCTAGCTTCTGCTGGCAGCTTTGAAGTTGATATTCAACTTGCGCCCTACTTAAGAGCCATCTCATTAGTAGAAAGTAAAGAAGTTGATTTAACCCTTATGTTTGACACTGAAATTTCTAAGAAAATGAAAACTAAAAAAGCTTTTCTCTACAGGCGAAATCTTAACGTCTATACCCTAAAGGACCGTTCATTCTTATCTGCCAAAACCATCAGCGGAGAAATTGGCCGGCTAAATGGCGCCTGTACGGAATTAGAAAAACCCCAAATTAACTTTTTTAACTTAGGTTCCTTTGAACAAGGCATAAGCCTTCTTGAAAAAAAACGATTAAAAGGCATCTGTGGATCCCACGCGGCGACATCTTTCGCTTTTAATAAGATGGGTCTTCAAGCTGCAAAATTTAAATATATTATGATCGCAAAAAGAGATTTTTCAGTTCACTTTCATCCTGATACCAGCGATGAAAAGATAGGAAAGATGAAAAAAGCGATTCAGATTATTCAGAAAAACGGAGTCCTACAAAAAATTCGCAATAAATACCAAGATATTGACCCCTAATATTTTGTCCCTAAAGATATTTGTTAATCACATCTTCAAAGCGCGACCGTATTCTTTGCAAACCTTCGCTTGTAGTGGACTCATAGCGAACTACTAACACCGGCTGTGTGTTTGAAGAGCGGCACAGCGCCCAGCCATCAGCAAAGCTCAGGCGAATTCCGTCTGTTAAATCGACTTTATAATCAGCCGATGATGAAGGTTTAAAAGCTTCAATCATTTTTTGAACAATTAAAACTTTTTTCTCTTCCGTTGTGTCAATACGAATTTCCGGAGTGTTAAAGGAAGGTGGAAGGCCTTCTAAAAGTTCAGGAATGGTTTTTCCTGTGCGAGACAAAATTTCAACAACTCTAAGAGCTGCATAGGGGGCATCATCATAACCATAATTTCTATCTGCAAAAAAGATATGTCCGCTCATTTCGCCACCAAACGGAGCTTTTTCCACTTTAATTTTTTCTTTAACTAAGCTATGGCCGGTTTTCCACATGACAGGAACTCCGCCATGCTTTGCGATATCATGGTACATTCGATCCGAACATTTAACGTCACCAATAATTTTTGCACCCTTTTGAGTTTTTAAAATATCACGAGAGATTAAAACCATCAGCTCATCGCCGTAAAGCATGTTTCCTTTGTGGTCGACAACGCCAATTCGGTCGGCGTCTCCATCAAAACCGATTCCACAAATCGCACCCTCTTTTAAAACTTGAGCCGCTAAATCTTTTAAATTTTCTTCGACCGTGGGATCCGGGTGATGATTAGGAAATGTTCCATCAGGTTTTTCAAAAAGAATTGTGGGCTTTAAACCAACAGCATTAAAAAGAGGACGAACCACAGCGCCGGCCGCGCCATTGCCGCAATCTAAAACAACTTTAATATCTTTAATTTGTCCGAACTCTTTTTTATAGCGCTCGCAGTAAGCGGGCAGAACATCCATGGAAGTTTCTTTCCCCTGGCCAGAAAGATACTGACCTTTTTCCATAATCATTCTTAATTTTTGAATTTCGGCTCCAAAAATTGTTGATGTCCCAATCGATATTTTGAAACCGTTATATTCTGGAGGATTATGACTGCCTGTCACCTGAACAGCACCTTGAATTCCTGGTACTTCAAAAGTTGAAAAATAACACATCGGCGACGTCACCATGCCAAGGTGAACAATTTCTACTCCGGATTCGGTAAAACCTTTTGCTAATGACTTCACAATGGAAGGGCATGAAACGCGGGCATCATGACCAATGGCAAGTTTAGGATTTTGAAATACCCATTTGTTCTTTAAAATAAACTGCGACGGATTTTCCTAAAAGATAAGCAAAATGGTCATCGAATTGTTTGTTGTAAACACCACGAATATCGTATTCTCGGAAAATCACTGGTTCATACATACACACCTACTTTATTAATTTCATACAAAATTCTAGGGCCAAAGTCATCGAAAGAGGGTTCGCCTTGTTTTGACCAAAGATATCTTTGGCCGTGCCATGATCTACACTGGTGCGGATAAAGGGAAGCCCTAATGAAACATGACAGCCCGAGTCCTGGCCATGGATCATTTTGAAGGGAATCAAGCCCTGATCGTGGTAAGCGGCAATATAGCAGGAAAACTTTTTCCAGTTCTCTTTTAAAAAAGCGGCATCGGGGACGAGCGGACCCAAGACGGGGATCCCAGCGCGTTGAGCCCATAAAAGGACCTTTTTAAAAACGATCTGCTCTTCCTGACCGATCAAGCCGCTTTCGCCAGCATGTGGGTTAAGCCCGATCAAACCTAAGGGCCGAGAATTTTTAAGAGTTACAGATAGGTTGTGCGCCTGAATAATTGAAGTTTTAAGAACATCAAAAGTTAATGCTGAGCTGGCTTTTTTCACGGGCAGATGACCTGTCGCCAGAACAACATTAAATTTATCGCCAATAAACCCCATACGAACTTTTTTAGTTTTAGAAACCCTGGCTAGAATATCGGTGTGTCCCATATCACTTAGTCCACAATCCATAATTAAAGTTTTCGACATGGGACCTGTGACGATTCCGTCCAGGATCTTTTGTTGGCAAAGCTGGGCTGAATCTTCAACCCAAAAAGGAGGCTTTTCGTGACTAGCGATATCAATCAAGATTTTTGCAGGAATCTTTTTACCGTGGGATAAAAAATCTAGTCCGTCGTCCACATCAGATACGACAATTCTTTGAAACTTGGCATCCAGCTTTTTTAGAAGATTCATTTTTGCAGAATTAGATCTGTGCAGAAAAAAGCAAAAACCATTTTTGGGACCCACCTTGAGCAGCGCCTTGACCGAGACCTCAAGGCCAATGCCGTCAGTATCACCTGTTGTAATAGAAATCTTTTTAAGGTTTGGTTTCATTAATACGCAGAAAAGATTCATCTTTTTTTGTTTGAAGCCACAGCTTCAATTGCCGTCTAAAAGTCGCATCAAATATTTGAGATTTAATTTTTTCTTTATCTTTTTCAAAGCGAGGGTCTGTTGAACC
>JAYWDA010000441.1:0-1727 GCA_043780105.1 Pseudobdellovibrionaceae bacterium
CTGGAAGCGCCCTATACGCTAGGTCATTTATATCATTTGGTGAACGAGTTCGAAAAATTATATCCGGCAGAAGTGGGGTCAGAAAATTTTGATGATAAATTAAAAAAGTATTTACCTTTATTCAAAAATATTAAAAATATGCTTTTTGAAGATCAGGGTGATCAGATTGAGCAAAAGTCTTGGCCGCAGTTTTTAAGTTTCAACAGTGATTTGTATTCTTTTTATTTAAATTACCACTACTTTGTTCGCGGCCGAGCCCTTAAAGAGCCGCGCGCCTTATTTGCTATGCGTTTTTTAGTGGAAAACAGCATTAATGGTTTAGAAAAATTAATGAAAATTAAGCCGTCTCATTTGATTTCAGATCGCGAGCTGCTGGCTCTAACTCTCGAGTTGCAAAAAATGGACGCTATTTATCCTGAGCTGACTCCAGAGACCCTAGCAAAACTTATCAACGCTGGCTTGCAATCCATTTTTAATCCTCCTGATAGAAGGCTTAAAGGAATTTTACCACACAACTTCGATCGCGAGGGCTTGGACACTCTTCGCAATGAAGCTTTTATTTGGATTGAGACAGAGTTTTTTGTAAGAAATATTTTTCTGGGTCCAAGTTCTGAAATAAAAATGAGCCCGTTTGAGCTGCAGCAAAAAATTGATGAGAGGTTGAGTGATCCCACGATCTCGATGACTTTAAAGTTAGGACTTCTTGAGCTGAAGCGGGTCGTTTCAAGTCCTGTGCCTCTTATTATTGACGATCAGATGCGCTTAGCTATTTCGGGCCGTTTGCATCCGGATTATACGAGTGACTCGGTCTCGCGACTGAATGCCACTCGGGCTGTATCTAGAATGGTGATGCGGTCTTACGGAACACCACCGAAGGCGATCCCTGGCGAATTTGAACGTCTGAGTAAAGAGCAAGCGATGAAAGCTTTTAACGACCTTAAATGGCCGGCGCTTGATCTTAACTATTTGGCACCTGATAATAATACTTTTATTGATTCCCGTTTTCTAGAGGCCAATATTTTTGGGCCTCGAGGTGATGGCGATAATTTTATTAGTTTTTTAGAATTATCGGACTTACTAAATATGATTTTTTCGGGCACAAAACTAGATGCCCTCATGCGACCAGATTTGATGACAGAGTGTCTGCCAACAGTTTTAAATCCAGAAACTTCTACGACCTTAGATTACGATTGTCTTTACAAATCGTATCGTAAAAATCTTTTCGTGAACTTCACCTCTGTTCCGGATTTTTTAAAGTTCAATCAAGAAAATGATCCTTGCGAGAATGAAATCGCTTTTTTTAATCTAATCAAAGCGGCTGGTTATGCGCCCAACGCAAAGAAGAAAATAAAACTGGGCGACGTGGCTCTTATTCCACATGTTATCCAGTACTTGGAAATGACCTTTTCAAAGTTTGATGCCAATCATGACGATAAGTTAGATCGCGTTGAAGCTGAAAAAGCTTTTCCAGTTTTTCAGCCTTTGTTTAAAGACTTGGCCAAAGATTATATCAAGAAGGGGCTGATCTCGGAAAAAGATTTGTTCCCATTATTCACCTTTGTTTTAAAAACAGGAAAGATTCCTGCCGGGCCAATAGACTTTGTTAAATTCTTACTTTGGAAAAATACAGCGCCTGAGCGCCGAAACTTCACCTCGGATCGAAATAAGTTGGCCTCTATTTTAGGCGTGGTTGCGGATCAGTCGGCGTCGAAGCCAGGTAAGGGAAC
>JAYWDA010000442.1:0-1566 GCA_043780105.1 Pseudobdellovibrionaceae bacterium
GCAGCCTTTTTGTGGATCTGTTGCAAGAAACAAATCTAAAAATATTAACATTTTCTTCAGTCAAAGAAGCGCAAATTCATTTGATAAACCCCAGCAATCGCGAAAAAGTTTGTGGAATTGTTTCCGATTTAATGATGGGCCCGACAGACGGTCTTGAATTTCTATCTTATGTGAAGAAAAATCCAGAAACGGCACAGATTGATTTTTTTCTTTTCACCGGGGCCGATGTTTCGGTTTTCACGCCTTTCATTTCACCCTTTAAATTAAAAGGTATCATTGAAAAGCCTTTCAACCGCTCAGAGTTTATGAATACCTTTAAAAAGATCGCAGATCAAAACCAACTTTCTTTTGAGAAAAAAGCAGCCTAAGGCCGCACCGTAGGCATTCACCAAAAGTTATATTACTCGCGGCATTTTGCTGGCGGATTCATTGTCAGGTCTTGCAATGAATCCCTTAGCTTCTGGTCCGCATCGCCACATAGAAATAAACCACTGTGACAAATATTTTCTAATAACTTAACTGATGATCCGCTTTGATCGCTAATCAATTCGATATCTGAAACCGCTTGGGCTTCGCAGTTAACCGAATCTGCTGAAGGTTCATGATTGTCCGTGCACAAACGAGAGGTCTCTAATAAGGAACTTAAATTTTCTAATCTTCTAGGCTCAATTTCGCAGTCTCGAATTGTAGCAGCCGATTCAGCTGCATCCAAACCTTTTACCTGCACCAGTCGCATCGAGCCACTGCCTAAGTCTAATTGCAGCTTCTGACCCTCAGGGCCGGTTCTGCTAAAAACTTCGCTGGCTTTGTAATAGATAACTTTATTAAACGAGCTGGTTTGATCAATGACTCGTTCGGATTCACTGCTCGGAATTCTTTGAACTCCGTCAACGATCTGATCTTTTGAAGACGACATACTTGGTTGACCACAGTTTTGAAATAAAAAGGTCAAAATGAGACTGGAAATTATAACTGATAGCGATACTTTGTTCTGCATTCTTTCCCCCAACAAACTTGAAAACTTTTTAGCAGCGAGCTCTTGTAATATATTAAGTTGCAACTGCGAAGCCAAAAAAAAGGTGCCAGTTTGATTGTAATAGGTTTTAATAAATACAAAACGTCGATGCATTTTTCACTGTCTGTCAGACATACAGTAATTCTCAGACTGAGATTTTAAGAAACTGTCTTATTAAACGGATGCCTTTTTTTATAAACTCGCTCTAACTTTTCTTTGATCTTATCAAAAGAAAAAGGTTTTAAAACATAATCAGACACGCCAGCTTTAGCCGCTTGAACAATTTGATCTGTAGCCCCTTCGGCTGTAACCAAAATAAAAGGAATATTCGTGTATTCCAAAGTGCTGCTACAGTGTTTCAGCAGATCAAGACCCGTCATGTTGGGCATATTCCAATCTGAAATAATAAAATCAACAGGCTTATTTTTTGACATCTGGCTTTCTAACACTTCGATCGCAATTAAACCATTTGTGGCTTCGACAAAATTGGCCTTGCCCACAGTTTAGTTGAAATTTAAAGGTTGAGTGGCTCAACCAAAAGTGTTTTCAAT
>JAYWDA010000443.1:0-5149 GCA_043780105.1 Pseudobdellovibrionaceae bacterium
CGAATCTCTTAAGCTAGAAGTTTTAGGCCGAGACGATTTACTTAAAACAAAGCTTTTTACCTATTGTGATCGAACGACACCCGACTTTGAAGACCTTAAAAATCTTCGGCCGACTGTCGCTGAGCTTAGCCAGTCGATTGATTGGGTGAAGGAACGGGACACTCACTCGAATTGGCCTGCACATGTAGAAAAAGCTTTTTTAGTCCTTAAGAATGCTTTGGGTTATGAATAAAGATCTCTTGTATCAAAAACTAAGCTACATGGGCCTTCAGCTCGCTTCGATTAAAAATATTAAATCGAAGGATTGGCTGGATATCGAAAATACTCTCCATGAGGCTTCTTTAGAAATCGCTAACGATAGCAGTCTTTTTTCATTACTTTGTAGCTGGGTTTCAGTTCATGGTGATTATGTTATTATTGAAAAGCTGATGAAATTGCAGAAAAAAAATAATTCTCCTTGGCTTATCGCCATCGCCATTTGTGCTTCTAATTTGGGATTCCACCAGTGGAAGCGGCTGATTAAAAAACAGCCTCAAAAGTTCGCTTTGGTCGATCAAGATTTAGCTTTAAGTGCGATCGCGATCAAAGGGGAGGAGCCTGGTTTTAGAAAAAGTGGTTTTTTAATTCCAAAAGGCAGCCTTCGAATAAGAGCCTTAGATATAAAAACAACCGAAGTCTTGGTAAAAAAGAATCGCCAGTTTCGTAATCGTCTTATTTTTGGCGCTTCATGGCGGGCCGATATTATCACCGCTATCGAAATGGGAATGAAAACTCCTTATAAAATTGCAAAGGTCTTGGGATGTTCTTATGAACCTGCCCACAGAATATTTAAAGAATACAACTTGGCTATGAGTTAGGTTGCATAAAAAAACCCCGCTTGTGGCGGGGTTTTTTAACTTAAACTTTTTAAGCTCTAATTAGAACGTGTAAGTCAAAGAAGCTGTCGTTAAGAAGTTAGCTGTTCCAGCTCCGCCATTACCACCAGCACCACCGGCACCGCCGGGAGAACCAGCACCAGCACCACCAGCACCGCCAGGAGCGCCAGTACCACCAGCGCCGCCTCCGCCGCCGCCTAAGCCAAAATTACCATTGGCATCTGTTGCAGCTGCGATAAGACCATCAAACATAAACTTGTTCCATTTGATACCAGCGCCAGCAGCAACAGTTGTAGAATCAGCACTTGTGAGTTCTTTGTCTGTGTTGTTGTTAGTCGTGATTTTAGTTTTGTTAAGACCTAACAAACTAAGCTGTGATTTAATGAAGCACGCAGAACTAACCAAGAAGCAGCTTCAGCTTCGATACCCACAAAAAGAGGAATCTTAACTTGTTCAGCTTTTGTAGCACTTGCTTGATTTAAACTGTTCGTACCCGCAGTAGCTCCAACAGTTGAAGCATCATCTTTAGCTGTTGCAGAATCATACTCGATACCATAGAAAAAATCTGTTCCATCTTTTTTATGAGAGTTAACAACACCAACACGCAGTTCGTTATCAGCGCGATCAACTAAAGTAGTTGCAGGTGTTTCACCTTTTGCTCCAGCAGAACTGTATCCACCGTAGATATACATAGTGTCGACTTTGTATCCACCAGTTAATTGAACAGTCGCCTTACCAGTGACTTTGTTATCGCCAGCAGCAACAGTTGTTGTTGAATTGTTTGATAAGCCCAAACCTAATTGTGCATCCCAAACATCGCCAGAAGCAGAAGCTACAACACCTGTAGCGTCTTGTTTTCTTGCACTAGTAGCAGCACCAGTGATGCTCTCTTTTGAATTAGAGTACAAAAGTCCAGCTCCCCAAGTGATGTCGCCAGCCTTAGTTCCGTAAAACACGCGAAGTGGATTTTCTTGCTTCAAAGTTGCAGTCGCTCCAGCCAAACCAGCAGTTCGGTCTAAAGCAGAACGAAATCCGTCAGCAGTTGCATTCGGAGCACCCAAGTAAACACCCAATGCGCCATTTCCCATCATACGAACAAATCCGCCTTCAGCACGTGCTGCAGTTGCTGCAGAAGCTGTTTGACCGAACTCCATAGTAGCCCATTCGCCATAAGCTGCTGCTTTGTCTGGACGAGCAATAAACATGTTTCCACCAACTTGAACGTCCCCAGCGATATCTTGGATATCTGTAATCTGTGGTGAGTTTGCTAATGCTGCTCTGCGAGCTTTTGAAGCAAGAGCAGAAGTAGACATCAAAGCTACAGCTGCAAATAATAATGCTTTTTTCATTTGAATTCCTTTCGTGTCAGTCTAAGTACTTTTAAACTGATTTGTTTAATTAGCTATTCCATTAACCGTACCCTCAAGATGGTAATGAGACCTTTATCTAAGATCAATACAAAAATAAATAGGTTCGATCTGAGGACATCGTTCCCACCTATAGAATTTCAAATTTGAGTGTATCCAGAAAGTCGCAGGTCCCCCACTTGATACCTTTACTCGACGGAAGGTCGGCTGCAAAAAAATCAGGCGAATTATTTTTTTATAGGGCTTCATTGCTATTAAAATTTATGGCTGTCATCCGCGTGGGATAAGGCTTTCATAAATTGCTGACTTAAAGTGAAAACAAAAAAATGTTTGAAACAAAAGAGCCTTTCTGTTGTTCAAAAAAATACGATAAAAAATCTGTCATCTCACAGAAATG
Organism: Pseudobdellovibrionaceae bacterium; assembly: GCA_043780105.1. Taxonomy (GTDB): domain Bacteria; phylum Bdellovibrionota; class Bdellovibrionia; order Bdellovibrionales; family Bdellovibrionaceae; genus JAYWDA01. The sequence continues at coordinate 2,640 of JAYWDA010000443.1, forward strand.
CCTACAGGATAATGACGAATTAGGCACAGTTCCAAGGTCCAGGTTTTATTTTGCAATGCAAAAAATCCTAGACCTATGTCTGTAATTAAGGTGACATTAGCCGGTGAACTGCAAACGAGGTGCATTTGAAGAAAAAGACACTTGAAGGCTTAGTTAAAAGACATCCCGACGGATTCGGGTTTTTTATCCCCGAAGGTAAAGAACACCCGGATGTCTATATACCTCGCCATTCAATGACCGGCGTTATGACAGGCGATAAAGTCTCCATTGAAGTTTTCCCTGAAGGCAATGGCGATCGTTTCCGCGGGGAAATTATTCGCATCAACTCCCGCGGTACAAAGCAAGTCGTTGGACTTTACTCTGTCGAAGGCTCTTATGGAATGATTCGCGACGACGCCAAAGCTTGGGGTCATGATTTAAAAATTAAACCAGAAGACAGTTTAAAAGCTGAACCCGGCCAAATGGTTTGTGTCGAGATCACTAGTTACCCAGAAGACAAAGCGGGCTTTCGCGGCGTTGTTAAAGAAGTCCTTGGCGGTATCACTGATCCTTTAAGCGACATCCGCAGGGTTATTTTTGCTAATCAGATTCCAAACGAATGGCCCGCGGCTGTCTTAAGTGAAGCGGCGCCGTTAAAACATAATCCTGAAGAAAAAGATTTTGCGGATCGAAAAGATATCCGCGACTTAAATTTAATAACTATTGATGGTGCAACAGCGAAAGATTTTGATGATGCGATCCTAGTAGAAAGTAACGGCAACGGCTTTAGATTACTGGTAGCTATCGCTGACGTCAGTCATTATGTCAGGCCTGGAACAAAGATTGATGACGAAGCTTACGTTCGCGGCACCAGCGTTTACTTTCCAAATTTTGTTGTTCCTATGTTGCCCGAAGTTTTAAGTAATGGCCTTTGCTCTTTAAATCCCAAAGTGCCGCGCCTTTGCGTTGTGGCGGATATGCAATTTGATTATCAAGGCGAAATGACGGGATCGACTTTTTATGAAGCCGTTATGGAAAGTAAAGCGCGAGTCACTTACGGGCAAGCCCAAGAAGTAATGGATGGCGCCGATGTGCCCGAGCTAAGACATGTGAAAGATTATATTTTTAAAGCTCAAGATTTAGCGAAAATTTTAATGGCCAAAAGGTTTAAAGAAGGTGCTTTGGATTTAGAGCTGCCCGAAACTGAACTGGTGATTGATACAGCCGGCATGCCGATAGATATTATTCGCAGTGAACGTTTATTTGCCCACAGGTTGATTGAAGAGATGATGCTGGCTGCAAATGTGGCCGTTGCAAAATTTTTATCTTCAAAAGAAATTCCTGCTATTTTTCGAATTCATGAATCCCCACCGGAACTAGCGATTCAAACTTTGGAAAAATTTCTATCAAACTTTGGTGGCAGCGTCAGCCTTGAGGGCGGTAAATTGCAGAAACGTTTAACTCAGGCTTTGCGTGAGTTTGATGGAAAACCAGAAGCTCAGGTTTTAAATATCTTAACGTTAAGATCTATGAGCCAAGCAAAGTATTCGTCTAATAACTTGGGCCACTTTGGTTTGGGTTTTGAATTCTACACTCACTTTACATCGCCGATTCGACGTTATCCTGATTTAATTGTCCACCGCTTGCTTAAAAGCCAAATTGGAAAAGCAGGATATGCCCTGATGAGCGAAGGGGACCTTGCCACAGCAGGTACCTTTCTTTCAGCTTGTGAGCAACGGTCCACGAAAGCTGAGCGTCAGATCCAAGCGATTAAAAAAGCACGCTTTATGGAAAAAATGGTCGGCGAAACTTTTGACGGGATGATCAGCTCGATTGCCAAATTTGGAATTTTTGTTTTACTTCGTGAATATGATATCGACGGTTTGATTCGCTTAGAAGACCTTGGTCAGCAAATGGAGTTTGATGAAGAAAATTTGAAACTAGTGGCGAAACGTTCTGGTTTTACTTACAGCATGGGCGATATCGTGCAAGTCACTGTGGCTTCAGCCGATGTGCAATTAGGGCAAATTAATTTCCTTCTGGCTGGGGAAGCCGGCGAAAAAGCGGCCGCGAATAAAATGGCCAATAAAGAGCAAGACTCTGAGCGCGGTCCTTTCCGCAAAAAACAATTTGGTGGGAAAAAATCATCCGGTCGTAGTGACAAAAGCAAACGCGAGGAGCGTAGCGGTGATCGCAAAGCCAGCGACCGTCGCGATGGCCCTTCAACGAAAGCCTCTGTTCCCAATCCCAATAAAAAACGCGGCGAAGAGCCGCCATGGGTGAAAAAGAAAAAAGCGGCCAGCTCAAGGGCCAAACAAGCCGAAAAACAAGCCGGACGAAAAGGGCCCGGCTCAGAAAAAGCTCGGCATAATCCTCGTCCGCAGCAGCCAGAACGAATGGAGCGGCCTCAAGCGAAGGCTGAAGGACAGCCGGTGAAAAAACAAAGCGTTTTTGAACGTTTGATGTCAAAGAATGTAGACTCAGAACCACGGTCTATATTAAAAGGAATCAAAGCATCCTATCGCTCAAGG
>JAYWDA010000444.1:0-1743 GCA_043780105.1 Pseudobdellovibrionaceae bacterium
TAGGCATCGCGCCCGCGGCATTATTGACAGGTTGAAAACCATGCACCACAAAAGAGGGAATAATTAAACTATTGGCATTGGTTTGGGCACAGCCGGTCCACGGAATTATCACAAAAAATAATATCTTAAAAAAAAACCCGTCCATAAAAGTGGGACGGGTTTCATTAGACTTTAGGTAGATTGAAAAATCAGATCTAGACGATCGCCTAGAGGTGGCTGATTAAGTAAGAGCCATAAAATTGCTCTCTTGAATCCTGAAGGCTTCCATCAACAAAAAATTCTTGATGAATAAGGGCACCCAGTTGCAAAGCTCGGCCCTGTAAATTTTTCATTTGCTGAGCCGTGATTTGAATTATTTGAGTGTCCTCAAGTTTCAAAGAAGTTAACGAAATCATCTCGCCATCTTCAGTTGTTAACAGTAATCGCAAATCAGAGAATTTCATTTGGCCAAAATAATTTGAAGCTTCAGGCTTCGTCAAAGTGGACCATTGTTTATTTCCGCTAGCGTCTTGAAGGCACTGGTCAAATTCAGTGGCTACAGTGATTTTCAATCCACCGTCAGTTTGTTTGGCAGTTGTGATTTTCGCGTGAAACCCAATCGCATTGGCTTCGCCATTGTGACCCTTGCAAACGGCAACGGTGCCTTCGTTTAAATCAAGATGTGTGCGGGCGTGACCAACCTGGCTGACAATGAGTAAAGTTAAGAACAGAAAAAAGTTTTTCATTGGAAATCACCTCGTGGCAAGCAATGTAGCATGGGTTTCTGGGCTATTGGGCAAATTTAACGTATCGCAATAGTTTTGTGAAAAACAGTAATTGAGTGACAAAAGATTGGTCAGTTTGAGATGTCATTGCCGAACACGTATAAGCTCTGGATATGGCAGGGCGTTTCTACCGAGCCCCAACAGGTTCGTCTACGAGGTGAAAGATGTCCCCATTCTTGCGAGCCTTCCGTTCTGTATTTATCCTGACTGCTATTTCTCTGTCAGCGCAAGCCCAGCTGCGAATGACTCGAGTCGACCTTGGGAAAGAAACCGTTTCCTATTACGGAGCTGAATTTTATCAACAGCTTCAGCGCGGGGCCTCAAGCGATCAAATCAAAGATATGCTTAAAAATATTCTTCGCTCGAGTCATCAGCACGTCGACGGAAAATTTGATCAAATTGTGGCTAGCTGTTCAGGCACTGGATGTTATGCTCACAATCCTGTCGGTTATGATCCCGCACGAGTTTACCTGATGGGTGAAATTAATCTGGTTCAAACCAGTTCGGGCTACGCAGTCAAAGAGGTTTACTGCCAAGAGCTTTACGGTCCCGAAAGATTTTCGAAAGTAAAACCGGGTCCGCATCTTGTGCCCGACAATGAAGTGATTAATATCGAACACACTTGGCCGCAAAGTCGCTTCACCCGTAAATTTCCTGAGGACTTTCAAAAATCGGATATGCATCATCTTTTTCCATCGGATTCGCAGATGAATTCGGTGCGTTCAAGTTATCCATTTGGTTTGGTGAATCACGATACAAAAAATTTAAAGTGTAAAACTGTTCGAATTGGAAATCCTGCCGGCAGTTCAGCGATTGTTTTTGAACCCCCTCCCCAGCACAGGGGCAATGTGGCCCGAGCTCTGTTTTACTTTGCCATCCGCTATGATATGGTGATCGATCCGGCTCAAGAGGCCTTTTTAAGAGCTTGGAACCAGGAAGATCCCGTTGATAAAGAAGAAGCCGATCGGAATGACAAAAT
>JAYWDA010000445.1:0-3366 GCA_043780105.1 Pseudobdellovibrionaceae bacterium
GTCATGCCGATCAGGAAAAAAATTAAACCTGTCAGTAAAGTTTGGCGCTCGCCCACTTTGGGAATAAGGCGGCGGACGATAAAGCCTTGTGTTAAAACCAACATAATTCCAATATAGGCAAACCCGAAACTGACTTCGCGCAGGCCCCAATTAAATTTCTCACCCATAAAGTAAACTAAAGTGGCTTCCATGGAGGACATTGAAAGTGACGTTAAAAAATAAACGGCCATCAATGGTCCCAGCGTTGGGGTTCGAATCTTAGCGGCAATCATTTCTAGCCGCGAAGATTTTTTTCGAGGAAGCGCTTTTTCAACTAAAGATTCAGTTAGGAATTTCCAACCAAAAATAAAATTCGCAAAACAAATTCCTGCGACCCAGAGGGCCGTAAAGGTGGTTGAGAAAAATGCTTCCGGGGAAATCTGCTTGCCCCAAATCGACAAGACGCCACCAATGGCGGGGCCAAAAACAAAACCCAAACCAAACGCGACGCCAATCAAAGCCATCCCTTTAGATCGCTCATGGGTGGGAGTAATATCTGAAATATAGGCGGAAGCAGTTGAAATACTAGCGCCAAAAAATCCTGCAAGAATTCTTGCGGCAAACAAAGTTTCCAGGCTTCTTGAGTAGGCAAAAAGAATATAAGAAAAACCCTCGCCTAAAATGCAAAAAAGTAAAATGGGTCGACGGCCTAGTCGATCGCTTAAGCGACCCCAAAAAGGGGAAAATAAAAACTGCATTAATGAATAACACGACATAAGTAAGCCTGCTTGGGTGGCCGTGGCACCAAGTTCTCGACTTAGGATGGGCGTGATAGGAATAATAATGCCGAATCCCAGCAAATAGATAAATACAGTTAAGAAAATAAATAGCTTTTGAGATTTCTTATTATTCTCTGACAATTGCTTTACCTCTGTGAACACCCTGTTATCATAAAAGCCTGATGAATACTTTTAAGCCCACTTTTGTTATCTTAGGCATATTGTTCTGTTTCGGCCAGAGTTTTGCGATAAATCATTACAAACAGTTTGAAAGTGGTGTCTGGCAGGCCCAGTCCCAGGGCAGCTATTTGAAATCAAAGTCTAACTTTAACACGTCGGGAAAAATCTCAGATCTTCCCAGCGCCAATTATTTTCAAATTATTGATATTACGAGCAGAATCAAATACGGGCTCAGTGATAATTTTAATGCCTTTGGAAATTTTAATGTTGGAATCGCTGAAAGCAATAGCACGGATGCCACCCGCAGTAATTCCACGCTAAATAAGTTTGGACTAGGAAGCGAATACCTTATTGGAAATTCATTTCCACAGTTTATTTTAGAATTTTACGGTTTATTTGATTTAGAAAAAGTCGATAGCAGCCAGGATAACGTGATGAATAGTGAGGCTGCAAATGAACTGAATGGAAAATTAAATTTGCAGTTTGATTTCAGCAGCTTTTATTTATTTGGATATGGCGGATATTCCTACCGCGATAAGGGGCGCTCTCATCTTTTTCCTTGGGGTGTGAATGCAGAGTGGGCCTTTGAAGGCACGACTTTTGGCGGAGAAATTTTTGGCTTTCAGGCTATTACAGATGATAAAGACAAAGGGGCTGCTAATGAAGCCCTTCGTGATGCTTTACGATCGCGAGTCAACGGCGGTAGTGCAAAATTTTACACAACCAATCCCTCCGTGACTGATTCAAATATTTATTTAAAGATTGGGTTTTCTCAAGACTTCTTACTCTGGGTGGCTGGCGGTATTCCACTGCTAGGTAATAACTATTCAAACGGGCCGCATGCTGAGGCTGGTCTTCGTTGGACCTTTGGAAATCCTTCCTATACGCGGGCCCGAAAAAAAGTGATATCAATTCCTGTTGGTGAAACATCGCGACTAAGCACAGAAAAAAAGGTTGAGACATTCAGAGAAGATACAAATGATGGCGTCGATCAACGAATCTTCAAAGCAACCCCGACGGCTCCTGAGCGTCGAGCGCCTGTGGCTAAGCCAGCCTATGCTCCTCCGCCTGAAGAAATAAAAGAAAAGATGGACGATGTGGAAATGAAAATTGAACTTCGATCTAGTAAAAAGAAGAAGAAAAAGCATCTTTAATTTTTAAGGGTGTCGTTGATGAAAGACCAGAAGCGAGTGCTTCTGGTCAGTTTCCAGAATTATGTCGATAAAGGTGAAATGCTTGTCGTCTTGCCGTTTGTTTGCTCAGTCGCTGTCGGATTTAAATTAAACTGCGTCATCTGCATTTGCGGCATATATTTTTCGCCTTGTTCAAGCAAAGTTAAGTGCGCTTGGGCAACGGCTCGAAGGTTGGCTTCAAACTGCATTCGAATGCGCTTAAGCTCGGTCACTTCGTGATACATTTTCTTTAATGAATCTCGGGAATCGCGAGTGATCATCTCTGCTTTTTGTTGGGCATCTGCAACAATTAATTTAGCTTCGCGGTCGGCATCTTGGCGAAGTCTTTCAGACATTTGTGTGGCCGTCGCGATCGTATCTTTTAAAATCTTATCGCGGTCTTTGTATTCCAAAAGACTTAAATCTTTTTCGCGAAGAGCTTCTTTTAAAGAATTTCTTTCGTGAATAGTGGCTTCCATTTGTGAAGCGACCATTTGAAGAAAGTGCATCACTTCTTCGGGATCAAGGCCCATCAGTTTTTTGCTAAATGTCTTGTGCGTGATATCGATAGGGGAAATCTTCATAGCTGTTCCTCCGTGAACACTTTCAGGATAAAGCGAGTTTGGGGGAACGAGCAAGACTATTTAAGATCCCTTGATAATTCAGAGTTCCGCATGGCAGCTTTTTCAAAACTAATTCTAAGAGCTCGTTCAACTTCGAGCTCACGTAACGACTGCAGCCCTGCTGCCGTGACGCCTTTGCGTGAGGCCACGCGCGCCTGCAATTCTTCTAGACCAACGTCTGGTGTCTGCGATGCCAGTAAGGCCGCACCCAAAAAAGTTTCAAGAGTAATTTGTTTGGCTGCTTGTTTTTCAAAACCGTGCTCTTCAATCCAATCTTGCCAGTACATCATCAGTTCAAAAACAAAACCAGTTCCCGCCGAAGCTGCAACAGTTAAGGCTTCCAGCTGTTCTTCATCTTGCATCCGAATAACGTGACCCAGTTTAGAAAAAAGACTTTCAGTCATATCGTCTAAGCCAGCATCGTTTTCATCGTTTAATAAATAACCTAAAACTCCTCGGCCAATCAGCGACGGAGTGTTCGGCATTAGTCTAACTAAGCGACATTGCTGCATATGTTTTTCCAGCGTATCCATACGGATGCCCGCGGCTAGGCTGATGACAATTTGGCCTTCGCTAAAATTTTTAGAAATAGGCTCAATCGCAGGCAGTAAATCTTGAGGCTTTAAGGCCAAG
>JAYWDA010000446.1:0-7640 GCA_043780105.1 Pseudobdellovibrionaceae bacterium
CTTCCGGCGTATCAACGCCTTGAAAAGCCTGATCGACTTCAAATACTTTAATTTTTGCACCCATCGACAAGGCTCGCAATTGTTCTAATGATTCTGCCAGCTCCAAAGTCGACGGCTTTGTTTGACAAAACCTTTTTAAAAACTCACTGGAATAAGCGTACATGCCAATATGTTTCAAGCAGCCTTTATTATTTTCAAGGTCAAATTCGCCTCGAGAGTACGGAATGGCGAATCGACTAAAATACAAAGCATAGCCAGCCTCATCCATCACAACCTTGACTGAATTTGGCGACAGAAGTTCTTCCTTAGAAATGGGATGCGCAAGTGTTGCCATTTGCGGAGCGGGATTTCTTTCAAACGCCGAAATTAATAAATCAATATGATTCGGATTGATCATAGGCTCATCACCTTGAATATTAACAATTACATCAGCGCCCCGACCCAAACTTGCAGCAAAAGCTCGATCCGTTCCTGAAGGTAACTTTGCATCGGTCATCACTGCGGCCACAGACATCGCTTGAGCGGCTTGAAAGATTCTTTCATCATCGGTCGCAACAATAATTTCAGATAATTTTTTACTTTTTTGAGCGGCTTCAATCACCCACTGCACCAGAGGTCGACCGTGGAGAGACACTAAGGCCTTTCCCGGGAACCGGGTTGATCCGTAACGAGCCGGTATCACACCCAAGATTTTCAAATCAATCTCCTCTGCTGAACCTTAAAGCCACTGGTTAAATATATAGGACTCAACGGCCTCATGTCCCTCTTTATTTAGAACGGACACCGCAAATACTGCATCTAGTTCTGAGGTCTTTTTAATGGCACTTAGACGATTCAGAGCAGCGCCCCGAGACATTTTATCTGTCTTCGTTAAAACGACCATCAAGCCAAAGCCATGCTTTTCCGCCCAACCTTTAATCATCTCTTCTTCATCTTCCCAGTCGCGTCGAATATCCATAACTAAAACAAGGCCCTGCAACTGTTCACGCTGAAATAAGTAGCCCTCGATCATTTCTTGCCACGAATGCTGCTCATCCCCTGATCTTGATGAAAATCCGTACCCAGGCATATCCACCAATCTAAACTTATTCTCATAATTAAAAAAATTTAGCAGACGAGTCTTCCCTGGTTTTTTCGACACCATAGCCACTTTGCTGCGCGCAAGTAAATTGATCAGCGAGGACTTACCGGCATTGGACCGCCCAACGATGGCAACCTCTTTCGATTTTCCTTCTGGAAAATCCTTAGGCAATTTTGCACTTTTGATAAATTCAATTTTTCGCATAGATGGCTCCTTCTATCTCATGGAATCTGTCCAAAATCCAAGAATTCATTCTGCCAAGAGCCACGCCCCAAAGCCAACTTCAATGGAGTCGTCAGGAAGGTCCGAATTCCTGGCGTCGAACGTGAATATTGTCAGTGTATAAGGAGAACGCATGGAAAAAACACTCACCGCCCACGTCCAATTTATGGATGCCACCCAAAAAAACGTCAAAATCGAGGCCTTCACATTGATTGGAAACGACCCCACCTGTCATGTCTTAGTGACCCTTCCCAGCGTCGCCGACCGCCACGCCCGCATCGAGAAAAAAGACGACGGCTATCTGATTCGTGATCTGCGTTCGCCCGCAGGAACTTATGTGAACGGCTTAAGAATTCAAGAGGCCTTTTTAAGCACCAACGACATTATTAAAATTGGCGAACAAGAAATGATTTTTTTGCTAGAAGATGGCGAACCCGAAGATATTTTCCCCATTAAAAGTCGCAACCCTGAATGGAACGATGAGCTTTGCTCTTTAATCCACGTCGCGAAAACCGAATTTCCAGTTTTATTATTAGGACCTTCTGGCACTGGAAAAGATGTAATTGCAAAAGCTTTGCACGAAAAATCTTCGCGGCGCAAAGGGCCTTTCGTCAGTGTTAACTGCAGTGCTTTAACAGAAACGTTAGTAGAAAGTGAGCTTTTTGGTCATGTGAAAGGCAGTTTTACTGGCGCTATCGGCGATCGCAAAGGAGCCTTTGAGTCCGCTCGTGGCGGAACTCTCTTTTTAGATGAAATTGGTGATCTTCCGTATGGCTTACAAGCAAAAATATTACGGGCTTTAGAAAATAATGAAATCCGTCCCGTCGGTAGTGATCGCACAACAACAACAGATGTTCGAATCATTGCAGCCACCCATCAAAACTTAACAGAAAAAATTCGCGAAGGCGCCTTTCGATCGGATTTGTATTTTCGTTTAAATGTGGTTGCCGTTCATCCTCCAGCGTTGGCTGCAAGAATGGAAGACTTTGATGATTTATTATATTCCTTTGCTCGTCAGATGCGAGTGCGTTTTAGTGTGGCTGCCATTAATAAATTAAAAACTCATAGCTGGCCTGGAAATATTCGTGAACTTAAAAACTTAGTGGCAAGGTCGTCTGCGTATTTTCCCAAAAAGCATATTGAGGAAAGTCACATTGACCGGTTGTTAGATAAGATACCACTGATCCAACCTGGAGAAATGATGAGTGGTGGGGCTCCGATGCCGGTGATTAAGGAGATTGAAAAACAAATGATCATTAAGCGCCTGATTGCCAATCGAGGAAATCAGCGGCGAACGGCTCAAGATTTAGGAATGCCAAAAAGCACCTTGCATGACCGTTTGAAATATTACGAAATCGATATTCAGCAGTTTAAGGTTTAAGGATCACAGTTTTAAAAAGAACTTTGCGGACGCGACCTTTGGTTAAATTTCGATTTACTTCTCGGCGCAGCTTTTCTAACAAAAGCTGCTTACCGTCGGCGGATTCCATTTGATCAAAGGTCATTTCTTCAGCGTTTCTTTGGAATAAATCTTTGACTTCGTATTCACGATCTTTGATTTCAACCATGACATCCGGAGAATTTCCTTCAATAAAAAATTCAAAAGCCCCCATGGGATTAGGTCCAGATTGACTCGAACGTTTGATATTAACAACGATTTTTTGAAGTGACATGATGTTTTGACTGGCCCGTGCTGAGTCATAAAAAGGTTCAGACTCTTTTAACGGATCATAAGTGTGGACACTATCTGCGTGGCTTTCCAAAGATAATATAAATAAATCATTACCTGCTAAAATCATGGGTTTGGTTGCTACTAAAAATATAAAAATTCCGGTTCCCAAAGCTCCAAAAATTAGTCCAAAGGTGGCCCATTTTTTCTTAGCCGGCCAAAAGGAAAATCTGCGAAGGCCGTCACTGATCGATTGCAAAAAATGGCTAAATCCATTTTTCGTCTTTTTCAAAAGTTCAGGCAATCCTTCTTCCAGAAACAAGATAAGGTTACTCTGTAAAATAGCTGTAAAAATAATTATTCGACTGCGACTTACTTTTGCAAATTGTCGCCACTTCGACCCCATTGAGCTAGCCGCGTCTTCGGCCATTAACTGATCTAGATCTACCAGGTCGATATTTAAATCAGGTCCGCCGCCTTCGGGCGCAAAGCTTTCCATTTGCTTCGCAAATTCAGGATCATTTTGCGCAATGAACGCTTCCATCTCTTCAAGGGAAATAAGATCATCACCCACACCCGATGGATTCGGTGCAGAAGAATTTTCCTCGACTTTAGGTGTGTTATTTTGATTTTCTGTCATATGTCCTACGACCATTGTAAGAACTCATCAAGATTCTCTGCAAGAACATTTTGGGAGTCGAGGCAATCCGGGGTAAAATAATGACTAGGAGACCTCATGAAAGCATTTTCAAAGATCACCCTGTTTTGCCTTTTATCCTCTTGTTCAACGCTTGAAAGGTCTCATGAAAGTGGTTATGCCGACAACGGCTACAAATCAAGGGCCGATGGCAGCCGCGAAGACGTCAGTAGTATGGATCACAAGAAAACAGCTTACGAATTAGGTTACAACCCTGCAACGACTTTGTCTGAACAGCAACTTCAGGCCATCGATGATCGCCGAAGGCTTCATTTACTAGAACGGCAGCTGGATTCTCAGAAAGAAAAAGAACAGTATTCAAAAATATTGCCTTGGCTAAAATCAGATCAAGAACGTATTGAATTTCTGGCGATTCCAACCGTGGAAGGGCGCCAAGCTTGGATTCAACAAAATGAAATTTGGCGAAGGTCGCAAGCTCCAGACAGTCGGGTGAAACAAGCCCTTCAAGAAGGCGATATTACTATGGGAATGGCGCAAGAATTTGTGCGAAAAGCATGGGGCGAGCCGCAAGAAAAACAAACTTCTGGAAATCCAATTTATAAAAATGAAAAATGGCGTTACACACGTTATGTTTCTTCCAGCGAAGGCTACCGCAAGGAAACTCGTCAGATTTATTTTGAGGGCGGCAGAGTGGTTGGCTGGGAGACTGAATAGCAGACTTAATGTGCTTCATCCCAGTTTTTTCCAAAGCCAATATTCACCTTTAACGGCACACTTAAAGTTCCAACTGATTCCATAGTCTTTTTAATCAGCGGCATTTCTGATTCTAAATCTTTCTTTTTTCCTTCGTAAATCAATTCATCATGCACTTGCAACAGCAAAGTTAAAGACGTCGGCGCTTTCGCCAGATCAATCATGGCTTTTTTTACCAGATCGCTGGCCGTACCTTGGATCGGAGCATTGATGGCGGCCCTTTCGCCGAACTTTTTCATCGCATGATTCTTTGATTGCAGCTCGGGAATATATCTGCGGCGTCCGTAAAGAGTTTCAACATAGCCTTTTTCTGTGGCTTCAACAATTGTCGAATCGATGTATTCACGCACGTTTTTAAAGCGCTCAAAATAGCGCGCAATAATTTCTTGGGCTTCATTTCGTGGAATACTTAAAGTCTCAGCCAGGCCGAAAACTCCTTGGCCGTACGCAATTCCAAAATTCACAGCTTTGGCCTTTCGGCGATGCTCACTGGTCACGCTTTTCAAGGGCACGTTAAATATTTCAGACGCAGTTGCCGTGTGAATATCCAGGTCGTCTTCAAAGGCTTTTTTAAGGTTTGGATCTTGGGTAATATGAGCCAGAACGCGAAGTTCAATTTGCGAATAATCCGCGGACATTAGTTCACATCCCTGGTCCGCAATGAATGCTTTACGCACTTGCTGTCCTCGGAGGGTCCGAATCGGAATATTTTGTAAATTAGGGTTATTAGAAGATAAACGGCCCGTTGTTGTTAGGGCTTGATTAAAATTCGTGTGCACGCGGCCATCTGCATCGGCTAGCAAAGGGATCGCATCAACATAAGTTGATTTTAATTTTGAAAGCTCGCGGTACTGTAAAATTAATTTAGCTATGGGATGGTCTAATTTTTCTAAGACTTCATTGTCTGTTGAAAATCCCGTTTTGGTTTTACGCGCAGTTGGTAACTGCATTTTTCCAAAAAGAACCGTTGCCAGTTGCTTCGGACTGGCGACATTAAATGTTTGCCCAGATAAAGTTTGAATTTCTTTATCTAAAGCGGTGACTTCCGAGGACAGCTCTTTACTTTGAATCTTCAAAAACTGCTGATCAATAAGGATGCCCTTTTTTTCCATTTTAAAAAGAGCCGGCACTAACGGAATTTCTAGCTCATTCAACACTTTTTCAGATTTTTTTTCAAAAATCTGCGCCTTTAAATAATTCTCAAGCCGAAGATGATTTTGGTAGATTTCTTCAACGGCGATAAATTCAGGATTGTCGATCTGCAGGTGCTCGCTAATAATTTCTTTAAAGTCTCCAACGGCGCCAGCTCGCAGAACATAGGCAGCCAATTTGGAATCCCAAATAGCTTTGGGATTTTGAGCGTTAATTTGGTGCCAAAAGGTTTTTATATCAAAACCTTTCCAGCCGATTTTCATTTTATCGGTCAGCTGGCCAAGGGCTGAAATTTCGTCTTGAAAGTGCACTAACTGGTTTTCTTTTGCTAAAAATAAGCCCCTGCTGTCAATGAAACCCCACAATTCATCATTGGGCTTCATCCACTTTTCGACTTCATTTAAACTCATCGTTTTAAGATTAATTTCTTTGGTTTCAAAGGCCGAGGTGGCTCTTAAAACAACAGGGCCCGCGGGTGGACTCATTTCTTCGGCCGAAGTTGGCGGGGATGCAACAACTCCGCTATCTTCACCCAGCAAAGATTTTTCTAACGCTTTGAAGTTCAGCTCATTTAGGAATTTTTTAAGATCCTCACGCTGATAAGATTTTATTTTATAATGATCAATATTTTGATCGACTTCACAGTCGATACAAATTGTGGCTAATTTTTTAGATAAAAGTGCATTTTCTTTTGATGTGATTAATTTTTCTTTGACGGATTTACTGCTGACTTGATCAATATTTTCATACATATTTTCTAAGCTTGTAAATTGCTCAAGCAAACTAATGGCGCCTTTGGGACCGATCCCTTTAACTCCAGGAATGTTATCCGAGCTATCACCAACAAGAGCTAAGTAATCGATAAATTGGTCCGGACGAATTCCCCATTTTTCTTTAACACCATCAACATCGTACTTCACATTTTTCATAGTGTCGTAAAGCAGAACCCCGGGGGCAATCAGCTGACCAAAATCTTTATCGCCGCTGACAATGTAAACTTCCATTTTATTTTTAAGACCCAAGTGGGTCAGCGTTCCAATTAAATCATCGGCTTCATAAGTTGGAATTTCTAAAGAAGGAATTCCTAAAAGTCCTGCCACTTGTTTAAGATAAGGCATTTGCTTGGCAAGATCTTCGGGCATTTCAGTGCGATGAGCTTTGTATTCAGTGTACATTTCATGGCGAAACGAAGGCTCTTTCCGGTCGTAACAAAATACCATATATTCAGGCTTTTCAGTTTTCATGAGCTTAATCACCATGGACAGAAATCCATAGATGGCATTAACAGGTAAGCCTGACGGCGATGACAGCGGTCGAATCGCGTAAAAGGCCCGGAAAAACATTGAACTGACATCAATTAAATAAAGCTTTTTCATTGGCTTTATTTACCGGCACCGCGAATTTTTGTCGATCAGTTAATCTAATTAAAATTTGTTAAATTCAGGCAGGCCTGACCAATTGATTTGTCCTAAATCTTTTCTGTCACAGAAAATTTCAGCGCGCGGCGCTGCCTGCGTGTCCAGAGCACAGGCTTCAGCCTGCGAAAAAAGAAGTTGTAAAGTCCCTGCATGATTTGAACTTGGAACCGCTAAACCGGTTTCCCACTGGCTGATTTCAGAAACCTTACAGCCTAAACGGCGCGATAAGTCTGATTGAGTCCACCCCAAGCGAAGTCGAAGCGATTTAACATTTAAATGAACGGCCATATTCATCCTTCATATCTAGAGTATTTATACTACTTATTGGGTTGGAAATACAAAAACTAAATCTTTTTCACCGACTAAATCCAAGCGATCGCGCGCCTGGCGTTCGATATAAGCAGGATCACGAGCTTGATCGAGTTGGGTTCTTAATTGGGAAATATTCTGTTGAGCTATCAAAGTTTCATGGGACCGGCGATCATGATCGCGATGCAATGCCCACAATCTCCACAAAACACCGTTTAAAATGGCGGTTGAAATAACAAACAAAATGCACATAATTGCGACCAAACGGGGTTGGTTCAAAATATCACGAATGGACTGCCCGAACTGCTGAATTCTCATAGACTTTATTTTAGCGCGATTGCGCGCAGCTCACACTTGGACAATGGTCTATTTTTTAGG
>JAYWDA010000447.1:0-2040 GCA_043780105.1 Pseudobdellovibrionaceae bacterium
CTTGGCCTGTACATCTTAAGGACGTAGGCGCTGTGGTCAGTCATGATCTTGGCGAGGCCTTTCATGCTTTGCAAGATTCATCTTTTGATGTTGTGGCCCTTACAATCACAAGCATCTTAGAAAAAAAATTCACCGAGTTCTTTACCAATCTAAAAAAACAAAATCCAGCGGCTCAGATATTGTTGGTGGCCCCTTTAGAATTTGACGCAAAACAACTGGTTCACCTGCACAATCAATATCATATCCATCGCGTGCTCCAAAGTTTCTTTGATCCTAAATTGAGCGATGCCATTTTTTCTGCCTTAGAAAAAGCCCAGCAAGAAAAGCAAAATCAAAACCTTGAAACATTGATTCAAGATCAGAATCAGACCCTTTTAAGGCTCCAAGAAGATCTTGAACAACGGATCGAAAAAAGGGCCCGTTCTTTGAGTGAGTCGCGGCACCGATTAAGAGTCCTAAATTCGCGCACAGAAGCTTTACGAAAATCCATGCTGTCTGTCTACCAAGCGGGGTCGATGTCTGCTATGGAGCAGAATCTAAACGAATCTCTGGCCTCAGTGGCAGAATGTTCTTGGATTAAAATTGTCACTTTTCCACAAGACCAAAGCTTCCAATCCCAGATTAAACAAATGGGTAGCTTTTCACAGTTACAGATTCCCCTATTTAAAGAACAAGAGCGAATTGGTTCTTTATTTTTTATGCGACCACCAAATGAAACTTTCACCCGTGAGGAATCTGATTTTTTAAACCGGGTCGCCGAAGCCGTGACTTTAGCGGTCATTCGAATTCAAAAATTAAATGACTCCCAGACCGTTAAAGAACAGTGGGAAACAACTTTTAATTCAATGTCTGAGCCCGTCGCCATTATCAGCCAAGACTATGATTTGATTCAGATGAACTCCTCTTCTAAAAAATTAGCTGACGGCGCGACCCCTGTGAATACTAAGTGCTTTGAAGTTCTGTTCAACAGAACTGAACCCTGTCCTGGCTGCAAACTAGGAACTCGGTACAATGTTGAATCCGGCGAAACCGCGCCGCGAACCTATGATGTTTACAGTCAAAGTGTTCGAGTTGATTCAGAACGTAAAAATTTATTTTTTAATATCTACCATGACATCACTGAAAAACTTCGTCTTGAAAAGCAGCTTTTAGACACAGCCAAACGGGCCGAGCTAGGAACCATTGGTTCAAGCATCGCCCATGAACTGAATAATCCTTTGGGCGGTATTATCACCTTCACCCAAATTTTAAAATCTGAAACATCCCCTGATAAAGCTTTGTATTCTGATTTGCTGGCTTTAGAGCAGGGGGCTCTTCGCTGCAAAGATATCATTCAAAATTTATTAGAATTTTCAAGGAAACCTTCCTTTGATCAGCTGCAAGACATCAACTTCGTCGAAATTCTGCAAAAGGTGATTCGCCTAGTAGAAGTGAAAACAAAATCTGCAGGACTTGAAATTGAATTGCAAACATTGGGGAAGGTTTTACCCCTTAAAGCTGATGGTGGACGCCTTTCGCAGATCTTTGCGCACTTACTACAACAGCAAGTTCAGAATTTGTTAGACACGCCTTCTCTAAAAAAAGGGAAAATTATTTGGAAAATTTCTGACTCGATTTCTGAATTAATTTTTGAAACCTTTGATAATTCATCTGGGCCTCTTTGGGATAAAAATGTGAATAGTTTTTCATATTCTTTAGTAGAGCAAGTGCTGCGGGATCTGGCCGCCAGCTTGGAAATCCCTGCCTCGACCAGTCTAGACCTTAAGGCAAAAATTACCTTTTCTCGTCCAGTTTTAGGTCCTGCAAACTAAGATTCATGCGGTTTTTTTGACAGTCCGGTCAAAAACAAAATACAATAGAAATATAGAACCCACCATGGAAGGAAGGTTCATGCGAAGTCCACGAGTCCTTATATTGGATGATGAGTCCACTCTACGAACAGCCCTTTTCAGAGTTTTAGATCGAAAAGGCTTAAGCGTTATCACCGCCCACAAAATCGAAGAAGCAAAAACTTTGTGTCAAACAGAGAGCGGCATCGAT
>JAYWDA010000448.1:0-4333 GCA_043780105.1 Pseudobdellovibrionaceae bacterium
ACCCATACCAGCCTTGCTTTTGGTGCAGCATTTGAAATGCCTTTGGTCATTTCAACCTTGGGAATGCTTGGACTTGTCAGTCAAAAATTTTTAAAAGAAAAGCGCAGGTACGCTGTTATGTTATTAGCAATTGTTTCTGCTATTATTACGCCCCCCGATTTATTAAGTATGGTGCTTATGCTTTTTCCGATGATGGCCTTGTATGAAATCTCGGTGATCATCGTTGGGATCTTTGAAAGAAAGCGCAATCGCCTTCAAACTTGACGTTGGTCTATTGACCTCTGATCTTCCTAGTTGCATGAAAATCTAAACATTAATACGATTTGAAATATGAAAAAAATAATTATTATTAGTACGGTCGTTGTTGTTGCTTTGTTAGGACTTTGGTTTTTTTCCCGCGAGCCCAAGGTAGCTGCGCCAGTGCGGAAAGAAATTTACAATTTTGATCCAGCTATCTGCCCAGGCAAAGTTATTAGTTTTACAATGGCGGACCCTTACATGAGGGGAATCATTGAAGAAGGACAAACCGTCGAAGTCACTCTTAACTGGTATGCCTGTCATCCAATGGAAACGGGTGATTTAGTACTGTATCGGTTTACAGAATTTGGTGACCCCGTGATCCGCAGGGTTGTTGGAAAGCCTGGGGATAAGTTTGCACTGATCAGTCAAAAAGGTGCGGGCTGGTATTTAAAAATAAATGGCAAAGCGGTGAACGGAGTGAATGGCGGATATTTCTTTGGAGACCCAAATTATCCACCGCCTTTGTCTTTAGCAGAAGTTCAGAAAAAAGGCGTCATTGCTAAAACTGACCTTATTGTATTTTCTAGCTTTGGACCTGGAGAAAAAGATAGTGGAGTTTTTGGGATGCTGTCGATTTCAGATATGGTTGGCAAAGTGACCAACCAACATCCGGAACCCAAAGAAGCAGGAAAAGACACCGACAAAGAAGCTAAAAAAGACGACAAAACTGAAGAAAATTAAGCTTCTTCGAAACGAATCAGAATGGCGCCAGATTCAACACTGTCACCTTGCCGAACCAAGATCTCTTTAATTTTTACGTCCCGAGCACTGCGCATCTCATTTTCCATTTTCATGGCTTCCATAATAAGTAACGGCTTATTAGCCTTCACTACATCACCGACTTTTGCAAAAATTTCGATGATCTTTCCAGGCATGCCAGAGCGCAATTCTTGATCGCCTCCAAAGCCGCCACCTTTTTTCAAAGATTGATGAAGAATCATTTCATCATTATAAATCTTAATTGTTCGAAATGAATTACGCGTAAAAACAGTGTACTCAGTGTCGGACCCAATCACGTCGATTAAGTACGACTGACCATTAAAAAGAAAGCTGACATATTCTTCAGCTCCTTTAAAGTCATTTTTGGAAACTTCATAATAGATCCACTCTTTGCCTTCTTCTTGCATTGCTAATTTCCAATGCGCCCGCAGCTCGGTGACATCTACTTTATATTTTCGACCTTTAAGTTCAGCTTCAAAGTACATGATTAAGTCCTTAAAACCAGTTTGCGACCGATTCGTTTCCAGTTTGAATTTAGGTTCAGCTGCCTGACATCTTTAGATTTGCGGTCGTTGTAAGCCGAAATCGCCGCAGCAATCAGAAAAACAGGATCTTCAATCTCCTTAAAAAGTTCAGGCTCGATCACTTCAAAGTTTTTTTCAATAAACTGTGTCGTGTAGCTGCCGTCCTTAAATTTTGGATGATCTAAAATTGTTTTATGCAAAACGATATTAGTTTTAATTCCTGTTAAAATAAATTCTGTTAAAGCCCTCTGCATTCGATCGATGGCTTCTTCGCGAGTTTCGCCCCAAGTGATCACCTTTGCGATCATCGGGTCGTAATAAATAGGCACTTCGTAGCCTGGATATGCATAGGAATCCACGCGCAAAAAGGGACCTTGCGGATGGCGGCACGCACGGATTTTTCCTGGCGACGGCTGGTAAGTCACAGGATCTTCCGCACAAATTCGTGCCTCAATGGCATGTCCTTTTTGTTTCACTTCGTCTTGTTTGAAACTTAAGGCAAAGCCTGCGGCCACATTGATTTGTTCTTTCACTAAATCTAGATTTGTTGTCAGCTCGGTGATGGGGTGTTCCACCTGCAACCGAGTGTTCATTTCCATAAAAAAGAATTCTTTTGTTTTGTTATCAAAAATAAATTCAATGGTGCCAGCGCCAATATAATTAATCTGTTTTGCAGCCCGAACAGCCGCATCGCCCATTTTTTTACGGACTTCTGGAGGCACAGAAGGACTGGGTGCTTCTTCAATAATTTTTTGATGGCGGCGCTGAACGGAACATTCACGCTCAAAAAGATGAACAACATTTCCATGCGTGTCGCCAAAAACTTGAATTTCAATATGTTTCGGGTCGTTAATAAATTTTTCGATATAAACGATCGGATTTCCAAAATAATTCTGCCCCTCGGACCGACAAGCCCGAAAAGCACTTTCTAATTCTGAATCTTGGCGGACAATTCGCATGCCTTTTCCGCCGCCGCCGGCAGAAGCTTTAATAATAATCGGATAGCCAATTTTTGCGGCCACCGCTTGCGCCACTTCTATATTTTCAACGCCGCCGTCACTGCCGGGGACAATGGGAACGCCAGCTTTTTGCATCAAAGATTTAGCGGACAGCTTGTCACCCATCGAGTCTATATTTTCGGGTGTTGGACCGATGAAAGTGATTCCCGCTTCAGCACAGGCACGGACAAAAATCGCATTTTCAGATAAAAATCCATAACCTGGGTGAATTGCATCACAACCGGAAGCTAAAGCCACTTCGATAATTTTTTTGTAATTTAAATAAGATTCTCGGGAAGGAGCGGGTCCAATATTGTAAGCCTGATCAGCTAAAAACACATGTAAGCTGTCCCGATCGGCATCACTAAAAACAGCGACCGAAGAAATTCCAAGTTCGCGGCAGCAGCGAGTGACTCGTATGGCAATCTCGCCCCGATTAGCGATCAGAATTTTTTTAAATAACTTTTTGCCCTTAAAATCCTGTGACATCTTTTTCTCCTACAGAGGGATGTTTCCGTGCTTTTTCGGAGGAATAATATCGCGTTTGTTCTTAAGCATTTCTAAAGAATCAATAATGCGTTTTCTTGTCACCGCAGGCTCTATCACCTCATCTGTGTAACCCAGCTCTGCTGAAACATAAGGATTGCTAAATTTTTGTTCGTAATCAGCAATTAGTCGTGCCCGCTCGGCCACGGGATCTTTTGCTTTGGCAATTTCTTCCCTAGAGATAATACTGACAGCGCCATCAGCTCCCATCACAGCAATTTCTGCAGAAGGGAACGCCAAATTAACATCAGAACGTAAAAGTTTCGAGCCCATCACGATATAAGCTCCGCCGTAGGCTTTCCGCGTGATCAAAGTAATTTTAGGAACTGTCGCTTCAGCATAAGCATAAAGAAGTTTTGCACCATGAGTGATAATTCCATTCCACTCTTGATCTTTTCCCGGCAGGAACCCTGGAACATCAACAAAGCTTACGATCGGAATATTGAAAGCGTCACAAAAGCGAATAAATCGGGCTGCCTTGCGAGAGGCTTCGATATTTAAACAGCCAGCCAAGATATTCGGTTGATTGGCAACAATTCCAACGGGACGTCCATTGAAGCGAGCAAAACCAACAATAATATTTTGAGCAAAATATTTATGAACTTCTAAAAAATACCCTTCGTCGACACACTCTGTGATCACACTCAGCATGTCGTAAGGCTTTTTGGGATTGTCAGGTATTAATGCCGCTAAATTTTCAACTAATCGGTCAGGACGATCTTCTGTCGGAAGCACTGGAGCATCGTCGACGTTATTTGCAGGAAGAAAACTTAAAAGTTCACGGATTAGAAGCAAACAATGCTTATCATCTTCAGCTGCAAAATGGGCAACACCCGATTTTTGCGAATGGGTAACAGCTCCGCCAAGATCCTCTTTTGTGACATCCTCGTGAGTCACCGTTTTAATGACATCGGGCCCAGTTACAAACATGTAACTAGTCTTTTTCACCATAAAAACAAAATCAGTAATACTTGGCGAATAAACCGCGCCACCAGCACAGGGCCCCATGATCGCAGTGATCTGAGGAACCACACCTGATGCTAAAGTATTACGACTAAAAATATCGGCATATCCACCTAACGACTCAATACCTTCTTGAATGCGCGCGCCGCCGGAATCATTCAAACTAATAAACGGCGAACCATTCTTAGTTGCAAGATCCATTACTTTACAGATTTTATTTGCTTGCGTCCGAGACATCGATCCGCCAACAACAGTAAAGTCTTGGCTAGAAACATAAATAAC
>JAYWDA010000449.1:0-1693 GCA_043780105.1 Pseudobdellovibrionaceae bacterium
TTGCTGGAACCACTGCTCCATCGAATTTTGTAAGTCCGTTTGGCCTGCACGTAAAATCCAATTTAAACTGTAGCGGTCAGTGACGGAAGTGACTTTGACCAGCTGAGGAAAAGCTCGCAAGAAGTAACTGCCTTCAAGGTCTTCGGCAAAGGCACAATCAAAAGTTTCTTGAGCGGTTAGTTTTAAAATTTGATGGGCATTAGAATTAATAATTTTTTGTAAATTCATCTGGGGCGCTAAAAGATGAAGGCGATTTTCCATTAAAGAATCTGTATCTTTTTCTAGAAGACCAACTGATTTTCCCTCAAGATCTTTTATGTTAGATACTTTCAAATTTTCTCGGCAAAACAGACTTATCCGAGTTTCTTCATAGGCGGGACCAACAAGGAAGCCTTCGATGGCTTTATTTTCTCCGCGCAAACGACCCGCGACGATGTCCCCCTCGCCGCGTGATAGCGATTCCATCAGACTGGCTTCATCAGGTCGCGCCAAAAAAACCAATGTGTAACCAGAAAACTTGGCAAAATCTTGCAAGAGGTCGTAGTCAATTCCCGCGTATCTTCCGTCGCTGCCTTTTTGATAGATTAAAGGATGCTTGAGAGTTAAGACGCGCAATTCCGTACGAGAATTTTGATGTAATTGCTGTGCGACTTTTTCATTTTCAAAGTAGATGGCATCGCAACCATTCATCGCCATGAGCAAAAGGCCAAGGGCAGCGATTAAAGATCTCATTTGTTGAGGGTAGAACCCTTGGCGTCGTCTCTGCATCAAGGGTCAGGAGTTATTCTAAACAAACAGTTGGGGCAACAACACAAGTTAGATGACGAGCGTAAAAGGCCAAATTAGGCCCTTATTTTGCAAAAATTTCGCAATAAAGCCATAAGGCTGCGTGTGTCATCCCTAGGAAGATAAGAAATCATTCGCCTTTTTTTTGGGGCCGGCTTTGCAGGACAAAATTGCGCAAATTTTCTTGCTGCTGAAAATTAGTGGGGACTTCTTTGCGATCTAATGTCAGACGAATTTTTTTAACAAATTCTCGGCCAATTTTTTTATTAATTTCTTGTTGGATCTGATCTTTTAAAAAATTCAAATTATGCATCGAAGAACTGCTGACAACCCATAAAAATAAGGTCCCTTGAAAGTATCCTACGGGCTCGCATTCTTTTGCTAAGCTGGTACCCACGTATTCTGCCCAGCGCGCCCAAATCTTCCAGCGAATGAATTGCTCCGACAGGGGGGACTTGCCATTTTCGAAAAGACTCTGTAGGACTTCCGAACCGGACTTAAATTTTGGATTGAACTCGTAATCATCGCTCATATTCGTACTAAAAGATTTAACAGGAGACGCCATGGAATTCACTAAAAATTCAACCATCACTGTTGTAGGCGCAGGTTTAGCCGGCAGTGAATGTGCATGGCAATTGGCCGAGATAGGCTATCAGGTTGTTTTAATTGAGATGCGCGGTGTGAAGTCAACGCCGGCTCACAAGACATCGAATATGGCCGAGCTGGTATGCTCAAATTCATTTGGAAGTTTAGGGCCTGACTCAGCGCCAGGACAGCTGAAATGGGAAGCCGATCAGATGCAAGCGTTGATCATGAAAGCCGCCCGCGACACCGCTGTGCCCGCAGGACAAGCCTTAGGCGTCGACCGCGAAAAATTCAGTGAACTGATCACTCAGGTTATTTCTAA
>JAYWDA010000450.1:0-2954 GCA_043780105.1 Pseudobdellovibrionaceae bacterium
ATACAAACTCAGATCAATAATTTTGAGGATGAAATTGAAGGTTTTAATAAAGCCACCCTCACCATCATTCAACGTGAAAAAACCCTCATTAAAAAACAATCTGAAGCCAAAGAAGAAATCGCTAAACTACAAAAGTTAACTTCTGGCGCGAAGGCAAACCAGGCCCAGGCCAACCTTGATACAGCCTTTCAAGAAAAGCGCCTAGCTGCGTACAAGATGCAATATCAAGTGACAAACCGAGCGCGAACTTTGATTAAAGAGCTTCGCGAAAAAGCCGTAATTCGCGCCGAAAAAGAAAAAGTCATTTTACGAGCACAAGCAGGACAAGCCTTAAAGCAACGCTTTGATGGCCTGGTCGCTGACCTAAAACGGGTTCTTGATCAAAATGATGTTCTTCAGTACGAACTTTACTCAGGTGCCGGCGAACATATCAGATACCAAATGGCTGGTGGAGATACCAAAGATAAAGACGCTGCTGAAAAAAAGCCTGATGATAAAAAAGTTTCATGGAAATTTAAAGGCGAAATCTGGGAAGATGAAGTAGGACACTTTCGCTCATCCCTGGAAAACGTTTGTCCAAAAGATGATGCTGCTGTAGCTGCGAAATAGTTTTAATGTTTATGACTTAATATTTAAAAGGAGCTTTTATGAAAACCATCCTCATTTTTGCCTTAAGTGTGACTCTTCCTTTGCTATCACAGGCCAAGGTCAGCTCGCAGCAACAAATGGATAAAGTAAAATCAAATCTGGAAAATTCGAAAGCGAATTTGACAGATTATAAAAATAATCTGGACACCGTTGATAAAAACATCAAAGAGGTCGTTAAAGCTCGCGCCCAAGTTGAAGACCAAAAAAAACAGGTTAGCACCCAGCTAAAAGATAACCGCGATGCCAACAAAAAACTAGAACAGCAGGATAAAGAACTGAACGCTTTAATGACTGAAGAAAAAAATAAATCAGCGACGGAAGAAAAACGCGTCAAAGAACTAGAAGACATGGTTGCAAAAATTAAAGACAATCAGAAAAAACGCGAAGCCAACGTGCAAAACTATCAAACTCAGCTGACGCAGCTGCAAGAAGAGAAAAAAACTTGGTCGCAGCGCGAAGCTCAACTGAAAGAACAAGACACGCAAGTTTCTAAACAATTAGGCTCGCTGAGCTCCCAGGAAAAAGACTGGCGTAACAAGAAAAAAGGTTATGAAGGTGAAATCGGACGCTGGAATAAAGAAGTCGACAAACAACAAAAGCTTGTCGAACAGTATAGCTCCCTTTCAGAAGTTAAAGATTAATTTATTTTCCCCACTGACAGTAGTCATCAAAGCGCGTTTCCTTCAAAGCTGAAAGAAGCGCCGAACATTCTTTCGTCATATTTTTTTGTAAAGCGCCGGCCGAAAAAATTCGATACAGCGCTGACGAGTGTGAATCATTTTTTGAAGGATTATTAATACTCAGTAACCCTCGATCCTCTGTTGGCTGAACAAGACCGCAACCCAGATTTTTTGTTGGAATCCCATTGATACGTCCACCCAGCCTGCGCATCATTTCACCCGAAAATAAATCTGCAAAATCCTCCGTCAAATACTGCGAGCCACCCTGCTTTTTCATCAAACAAATATTTTCTGATAAGATTGCCCCCGGCCACTTGTTTTGTATGGCATGACCGACTTCATGAGCAATAATAGCCGCGCCCACTTCTGGATGCACAATCGTCGGCCAGCTAAGCTGAATTGAATTATCCAGGCGAAATAAAGCATCATCTAAAAAGGGCGGTGTCGTTTGGTGGCAGAAACTTGAAACACTTTCAAAAAGATCTCCTGATGCATCCCCCATCATCATGATTATGGCGGTGGCTTGAACCGTGGGATCCAACAAATCTAAGGATGCTTGAGCTTTAATTTTCTTCTCGGTTTCTTGCGTCGCAAGATTCAAATAAGAAACCCAGTCGCCCATCACCTGTTCTTGAGCCGTCGGCATACTGATTTCAAAATTAAAATTTCCAGATAGCGAAGTCTTCGTTTTCTCTTCGATCATTTGCTGAGCTGTCGCTTCGATCTGTTTTAAAACTCCGTTAAAGGTTTCAATCTGCTGATGGGTCGGAAGAGCCGCATAGGCATAACTTAGATAAGTCGAGCAATCTGAAACAGCACTTTGCAGAATCTTTTTAACTGTTTTAGGATTCTTAACGGCAGCAGCCTTTTTTGAGGCTTGATAGGATTGAAACACCTTCTGCATTAGTTCATCAAAATTCAAAGGAAGCTTTTGAAATTCAAGCTGAATGGAAGGCTGAGTTAACAACGAATACATATATCGGGCCGTTGTCTGACCTTGCATATGAATCATTTCAGTTTCTGAAAGCGCACTCCCCGCCATGGCTCGATTGACCACTAAATCATACTCAGAAAAAACCTTAAACCCGGGTAGAATTTGACCCAAAAGATGAAACCCATTAAGAATTTGTTCAGCCTCGAGCTTAAGCGAATCAGTCAGTGATTTTTGTGGGTAAAGGAATTTTAGCACTTGCCGGTAACTTAAGCCCGCAGTGACGATGCTTTGACCATTAAAAATGGAAATTAAATCTTTCATAGAACTGATGGCAGAAATTTCTCCGTCGCTCAATTTTTCTGGCAGGGCCTTTAATTTTTCGCGATCAAAAATAAGCTTCCCGTCTTTATCAGCGACCAATGTTTGCATATAATTCGGAAGCTTCTGCACATAATACATTGATAACAACAGACCCTTTGCGGGCCCTTCAAGTGGCGCAAGTTTCATCTTTGAAAGCTTTTGATAAATTCCATCCGACACGACAGCCTGATGAATCGCTCGGCCCATCATCAGTTCGATCGGTCTTTTCAGCACTTTATCTGTTTGAGCTTGAGTCATAGCTTGGATCATCTCGGACATCTCGAAGGGATGCCGAAATACGTAATCAGGACCACAAGTGCTGACAAAACAAC
>JAYWDA010000451.1:0-2706 GCA_043780105.1 Pseudobdellovibrionaceae bacterium
TCCTCAAATGGGAGAGGTCCGGGTTGGCCAAAGTGTTTATCAAGTTTGGAGTTATCCTATTCGCCTTCAGCCAACAGAAAAACCAACAAGTTTTGTGAACCAGTACGTTGATGTGACCCAATCCAGAGAACTGTATGCCAGAATGTTGCAACATGAAAAAATGGGCGCCATTGGAACTTTAGCGGGCCATATCGCTCACGAGTTGAATAATCCACTGACGGGAATTCGGTCCTTAGCACAGGTGATGATCAGTGAAGAAAATTCATCTGAAGTTAAAAAGGATTTAGAAGAGATCGAAAAGGCGGCCGGCCGCTGTCAAAGAATTATCAAAAATCTTTTGGAATTCACTCGTGAAGGTGAAATCGAAAAAGAAAAAATCAGTCTGGATGAAATTGTTGAACGAACCTTGCCAATGTTAAAGACGGCCTTGCGCTCGCATCGTTTATACCTGCAGCTCGAGACTAAAAATTTAAAGGTCGATATTTTTCCACATCTCATGCAGCAGGTGGTCTTTAATTTGGTGAACAATGCCTGTCAGGCGATGAGTAAAGCCGGGGAAATTAAAATTTCAGCTCAGGCCGTAGGCGGTCATGTGATTTTATCGGTGGCTGATTCGGGACCTGGAATTCCTGCGGAAATTAAAGATCGGATTTTCGAAGCTTTCTTTACCACAAAAAAGGTCGGTGAAGGAACAGGATTGGGATTAAGTATTTCAAAAACAATCGTGGAAAAGTGCGGAGGTCAGATATCAGTTCATTCGGAACTGGGTCGCGGGACCACATTTCAAATTCAAATCCCGGTGTCAAAGGGCGTGTCATGAAGGTTTTAGTGATTGATGACGAGCCTCTCGTTCGAAGATCCCTTTCCCGGGCCCTACAGCAGCGAGGCCATCAAATTTTTGAAGCCCCCGATGGTTTGCAAGGTTTAGAGATGTGGAAGCAGGTTCAGCCCGATTTAGTATTTGTCGATGTCTTGATGCCTGGAATGAAGGGTCCTGATGTGATATTGCATATGAAAAAAACTTCGGCCAAGGTGATTTTAATGACGGCTTTTTCTGGGGAAGAGATCGTTTCGGAGCAAGACCTGCCGATTGATTTATTTTTAAAAAAGCCTTTTGAGAATATTTTTGAAATTGTTTTGAAAGCTGAGGGACTGCTGAAGTGAGGATTATCGCCGGTAAGTACAAAGGTCACCATTTGGTCTCTTTTAAGGGCGATCATATTAGACCGACGACAGATCGGGTGAAGGAATCCCTTTTCAACAAACTCATGTTTGAAATCGAGGGCACTCGAGTCCTCGATCTTTTTTGTGGAACCGGAAACCTGGGCCTGGAGGCTTTAAGCCGGGGTGCTGAGTTTGTCACTTTTGTGGATGCTAACCGTAAATCTTTAGAAATTACGCGACAAAATATTGAAAAGTTAAAGATCTCGAGGGATTTTTATAAGATTGTGCAGATGGATGTTCTGAAGTTCCTTAGAGGTTACAGTGAAGGACCGGTGCAGATCATTTTTTGCGATCCGCCATTCACGGAGATGATGGCCCATGAGGTCATGCTGGCCGCAGATCGCAGTCCGGCCTTTGGCGAGGCCACGACCCTGGCGATTGAATCGGCTGGAAAAGAGAGAATTGATACGGATTATCCAACGATAGAGCGCTTTGATGCGCGTGAATACGGCGATAAAACACTTTCTTTCTTCCGTAAAAAAGTGAATAAATAATTTGTGAATAAAATTGCAGTTTATCCTGGAAGTTTTGATCCGATCACACTGGGCCATGTTGATATCATTCAACGTCTTTCGCTAGTTTTTGAAAAAGTGATCGTTCTTGTCGCCAAGTCTTCGACCAAAGCAGGATTATTTACTCCCGAAGAACGAAAATCTTTGATTCAGAAAACCTTAAAGGATTTAAAAAATGTTGAAGTAGATATTTTTGAAGGCCTTACGGTCGATTACTTAAAAAAAGTAAATGCTAAAGTAATCGTCAGAGGCTTGCGCGCTGTTGTTGATTTTGAATATGAAATGACGATGGCAAGTATGAATAAAAAGCTTCAACCTGAATTTGAAACGATGCTGATGTTTGCGGCTCCCGAGTATTATTATATTTCATCACGGGGAGTGAAAGAGGTCGCGGCCAACGGTGGATCCCTTCAAGGTTTGGTTCCAGATCTTGTGATCCAGCCTCTGGTACAGCGACTAAAATCTAAACAGGAGGATTGATGTTATCCAAGCGAGCTCAAAATTTAAAAACTTCTCCTACTTTATTTCTGGTGGCAAAAGCCAAAGAACTTCAAGCTCAAGGGCATGATGTGATTTCATTGACCGTCGGTGAGCCTGACTGGGCCACCTTCAGGGCTCCCAGCGAAGCCGGGATCGAGGCCATTCAAAAAAATATCACAAAATACACGGCCGCTAATGGAACTATCGAGCTTCGAAAACAACTGGTTGAACAATTTAAAAAGGAAATCGGAATCACCTATTCTCCAGCTGCTGTGACCGTTGGTTCAGGTGCTAAATTTATTATTTTTGCGGCCTTGCAAATGATTTGCGATCCCGGCGATGAAGTCATCATTCAATCGCCATATTGGGTTAGTTATCCAACGATGATTGAACTTGCCGATGGAAAGCCTTGCATCGTTGAAACAACAGAAGCCGACAATTTCAAGCTTTCGGCAAAAAAATTAGCGCAAGCGATCACGCCCAAAACAAA
>JAYWDA010000452.1:0-2928 GCA_043780105.1 Pseudobdellovibrionaceae bacterium
GTCAACGAAGTTCAAGTCACTGGGAAAGTGGCACTTCTAAAACTTAAGGGGGATAGAAATGGGAACAAGATTATTTTCTGTGATGCTAGGACTTTTCATTGCAGGTCAAGTACAGGCCGCGGGTCTTAGATTAGGAACGCCAGAGTACGGTGGCACAGGTTGTCCAGCCGGATCAGCCAGTGCGGTGCTTTCACCTAATGAAGACACTGTGTCGATTCTTTTTGATAACTATGTCGCCGAAGCTGGCGGCCAAACCGGTCGCAGATTTGACCGTAAATCTTGCGCCATTGGAATTCCCGTGCAAGTGCCCCAAGGATATAGCGTGGCCGTTTTTGCGGTTGATTATCGCGGCGCCAATATTGTGCCATCAGGTGGGATGAACCGTTTTAACGCTGAATATTTTTGGGCTGGAGTTAGAGGTCCAACGATCTCTAGAACTTTTGCTGGTCCAACAAATCAGGATTTCACTTTGACCGACAACCTAGTCGCGACGACTTTAGTGTGGGCTCCTTGTGGACAAAGCGTTACTTTAAGAATTAATTCCTCAATGATGGCTCAGACAAATCGCTACAATGAACAGGCCATGGGAATTGTTGATTCGGCCGATGTTTCTTCGGGACTAGTTTATCATATTCAATGGAGACGATGTAACTAAACTTTCCTTCCGTTCCTCTGTCCCTGGGATGACCACCTCATCCCAGGGATTTTTTGCCTCAAAAACTATTGGCCTCCCCATTGCAATAAAATGTTCTGATCAAGGAGGTCACAATGGATACAACGAATACTTACGGAACAACGCCCACTTATGGTGCAGCTAATAAATCAGCTGTAAAGCCGACCGCTACCGAAGGCGACGTCACAAAAAAAATTGAAAATGTCACAGCTAAAATTCCATCAATTGGATATTTATCTTTGGCATTGGGAAGCATGGCTTTATCTGCATCTATAGCAGCTTTTACAGAAAGAAAGGCTTTAGCTAATTTTGTAGGCTTATGGGTGCCTAGTTTTATGCTGATCGGAATCTACAACAAGCTTGTTAAACTTGAAGGTAACGATCACACCAGCAAACCTGAATCTGCTTTTCATTAAGTTTTTAGAACATATTGGTTCACTTTGGACCTGGGAAAACCGGGTCCAAATTTCTGTGCTTTACGCTCTGTTATAATTTGATTTTCCGCGCATAATTGACTTGCCAAGGGATGCCCCTAAGCTGCAAAACCAGGGTACGAGTGAGGGTTTATGCAGTTACTTGTTGTCACAGCATTGTTAATTTATGTCATCGGCCTCTATTTCAGTAAAAACCCTTTAAAACATAGCAAACAATTTATGTGGAAGCGATTCTTAAGCTGGTTCCCGCTGGGAATGACTTATTCATTTATGTATATGGCGCGCTACAATTTGGATTCTTTAGCGACAGCGGAAGTCATTACTAAAGCTGAAAAAAGTCAGATCTCGGGTTGGGGATTTTTTATTTATGCGGTTTCACTTTTTGCATCAGGTCCCTTGATTGATAAGCTGGGCGGAAAAAAGGGCATGATTTTAGGCAGCCTTGGCGCTGCTATTTTTAATATTCTTATGGGCTGGGCCCTTTACGTTTATCTGCATGATAAAACTTCTTTAAATCTCGTCTTTGCTCTGACCTTACTTTATTCATGCAATATGTTCTTTCAAAGCTTCGGAGCAATATCTACCATTAAAGTAAAATCATACTGGTTTCATGTTCGTGAACGCGGAACTTTTGGTGCCATATTTGGAACTCTGATATCCCTGGGAGTTTACTTTTCTTTTGATTGGACTGAAGCGATTATAAAAGCTGTTAAAGTCGGTGCTCCAACCGAACCATCAGCCTTCCGGGAATTGATGCAAAATATGTTTGCCCTGCAGAATGCGTCCCTCCCTGCATTCTGGTTAGCGTTTTATATTCCAGCAGGAATTTTGCTTGTCTGGTGCTTGATTGACATTGTTTTGATTAAAGATTCACCGGATGAAGCGGGGTTTGAAAAATTTGAAACTCACGATGCATCGCATGGCGTACATGATTCCACGGCAAGTGGCTGGCTACAAATCATCAAATCGGTCTTTTCAAATCGAATTATTCTAATGATTGGCGCCATTGAATTCACTTCTGGAATTCTTCGAGATGGAGTGATGAAGTGGTACAGGCTTTATGCTAAAGATACCGGCCTTGGTGTCGACACCATTATTGCAAACTGGGGACTATGGGCCGCAGCCACTGGAATTTTGGGTGCCTTTATCGCGGGAACCGTTTCGGATAAGTATTTTCAATCTCGCCGGGCGCCTGTGGCTGGAATTTTACAAGGCACTATGTTTGTCGCCCTTGTTTTTATGTTTTTCTCGATCTCAAGCAACCCCTATGTCACGGGCATCAGTGCATTGGTGATTATGATGGCTGTGATCGGTGTGCATTCAATTATGTCAGGAACTGCCACAGCTGATTTTGGCGGGCGCAGAGAAGCTGCAACGGCCACTGGCGTTGCCGACGGATTTTCAAAATTAGGATCTTCATTTCAAGAATTTGCTTTAGGTGGACTGCTGACAAAGGAAACTTGGATTTACTGGCCCAGTTTTTTACTGCCTTTCACGCTTTTTGGACTTTTCTTTGCGATTCGACTTTGGAAAAAGCTTCCCGAAGCGACAAAGAAATATTTAGCCGAAGTTGAAAAAATAAAAACCGTGATGGATAAGAATTAAATACGGCTCCACTTAAGTGAGCATGCCTCAGTTCGCGCGTCGAACAAGATCCGGTTTTCAAAAATTCTATCTTCTCCTTGCGTCCTTACGAATTCCTACGGAATTCGTAAGGCAACAACGAAGCACTTAAACCCCTTTAATCACGAAATAAACTTGAGGCGTTAGTCTGCCCTAAGCACACTTAGGTAGGGGCAGTTCCTGATAATTAATTCGCTT
>JAYWDA010000453.1:0-4478 GCA_043780105.1 Pseudobdellovibrionaceae bacterium
GCCAAAATTCGATCATCGGGTTCTTTATATCCAGACACCAAAGACGTGATTGATTTAGAGTAAAATAAAAAGAACGGCAGAAATGCAAATAAAGGAATAAAGGCCCAATAAAAAGAAACGTTAATCATCGATTTTATTAAACTCATAACCTGAAAAATCAGATAAAAAACAATTAGAATTATAAAGGCTCTATCTAACCACAGCTCGCGCATCAGCAGAAAAGGATTGCTGGCCGCGGGTGGAATAAAAAGTTCTTTTAATTCTCGGACCATTCTTGGCTCTGCATTTGCTTTGTAGGCAATTTCATTGACGTGATCTTCAATTCGGAGCGGATTTCTAATGGGCTCGGCCAGTCGATAAATAAATGAATGTCCCAGAGTCAGAAGAGCGCCGCCGAACCAATCCAAAATAAGCAGTGGTTGCGCTTTCACCATATAGCGCAAAAAATTTGTGACGTACTTTTTCATCGTCATAATATAATTTGAGTCGACGTGAGGATTAAAAAAACCCATGCCATTCATGATATAGCGACAGGCTAAATTTCCAAAAGGCAGCTTCAAAGAAACATGGCTGTAGCCGCGAATATAAGGATTAATGGGGTCGTCACAAACGCAGTAGGGATCATACTGATTACCGTGTTCAACAAGAGTGTCTTGGTTACTAATATAAAACCATTCGCAAAATCGAACCTGATCTCGAAATTCAGGAGATAGCCTGAGGTGATCGATTATCTCTTGGCGAACTTCTGGAAAGTGCAGTTCAATATCATGATTGCCCATGACAAAAACCACGCGATTCCCGTCATTGACGAAATTTCTAAGCGCATTAACAAAAACTTCGTGGTCTTTAAGAATTGTTTTAATTTTATGCTTTGATCGTTCGGCGCGCGGAAAAAGTCCCCGTTTCCTTTCGATGAGTGAAATTCGATAGGGCGGGTCCTTTGGCATGGTCATCACACTGTCGAAGTCGAAAATATCTCCATTTAAAATCAACTCGATAGGCTCGCCACCAGATTTTATTTTCAAATGAACAAGAAAGGCTGCGAAGGTGTCGTCAAAAAAGAACTGTCTAGTTTTAAATTTTTTCCATAGCGGGTATTTAATATTCACCGGCTCAGCATCACAAAGATGAAGATCGCTGATCACAGCAGTAAACTGAGCTTGATAAAAACTTAAGTCCGACATGGTCATCCTATTTTGAACTACATTCTTTTCTTTGCAAATCTTGTTTTTTTGCTAGATACATGAGCCATGAGTCATTTTGTTAAAGGTCTAGTCGAACCGATCGGTATTATTGGCATGGGACTCAGCGGAACGGCTGTTTTTAACCTGTTAAAATTCCTTTCCCCCGGCAGAAGCGTTGTGACCTTTGATGCAAAGCCCGGCGCAGCCCAATGGAATAATCTAGAGCAGATGCTAAGTGAAACAAATTTGAAAACTTTGATCGTTTCACCAGGCGTTCCTTTATCAACTCCCGCTTTGGTAAAAGTAAAAGCTCAGGGCCTGCTTATAACCAGCGAACTTGCCGTCGCCACTTCTTGCCTAACAACTGAAAAAATTATTGCGGTGACAGGCTCTGTTGGAAAAAGCACAACCGTCAGTCTTTTGGCTGCGGCGACTCAGGCTTTTGATTCTCATAATCTGGCGGTGGGAAATATTGGAAAGCCTTTAGCTGAATATGTTCTTGAGGTTTTGACTGGCTCAAGAGTTCGCGCAAGTTGGCTTTCTTTAGAGCTTTCTAGTTTTCAATTAGAAAATTATGAAAATCTTTCGGCCGATCATTCAGTTTTGACTTTTTTTACTTCTAATCATCTTGAGCGATATCATGATCTAAAAGAGTATTATGAAACGAAATGGTCATTAATTTCTAAAACCCGTGGTACTGTTTTTGTTAATTCTCAAAGTCCGGAGCTTTTAAATTTCGCAAAATCAAAACAGAATTCTGAAATTGAATTTTGCTCGTCGGAAGATAAGAAATTACAAGCTGACAACCTTTCGAAGTCACTCCTTCTAGGCGCTCACAATCAACAAAATATTGGGCTTGTCGCATCTGTGGCTCACAAGCTGGGCTGGCCACAAGCTTCTGTTGATGCTATTAAAAAGTTTTCTGGTTTGCCGCATCGTCTTGAAAATCTGGGTGGCTTAAAAGGAATTTCTTTTGTAAATGATAGCAAAGCCACTGCTTTAGACAGCGTCCTGAGTGCGGTTGATTCTATAAGCCAAACTGTTTTTAGCCCGTCGACCTTATTTTTACTGTTGGGTGGGAAAGATAAAAATTTGCCCTGGAATGTTCTTTCACGCTTAAAGGAAATTTCAAATTTGAAGATTTTCTATTTCGGCGAATCAGCAGAAAAAGCAAAAGTTGGAACTGGCCTTGAAGGGCCTATTTTTTCAAAGCTTGGTCCTGCTTTGGATCAAGTTTTTTTGAAAGTGCGTGCTGGTGATACTTTACTGCTTAGCCCAGGCGGAACCAGCCATGATGAGTTTAAAAATTTTGAAGTGCGCGGAGATTTTTTTCGTAAAAAAGTTTTAGCTCAATTTTCTTGAAACAAAATAACGGAAACGGATTTTTGATCAACGGGAAGTAGTCTTGATGAAAATCTTTCGCTCTGCTTTCCGTAAACAACAATTTCATGTGTGTCGGGATCGATATTGTTAATAATAAAGCCGCCGCCTTTAATTCCTTCACGGCTTAGTTTTCCTTGGCTATCAAAATAAGTGATATTTTCCGGCAAGAAAGTTTCGTTTCCCGCCAAATAAACTTCAAAGTTTTCATCGTGAACAAATCCAATCACGGTCCCTTTTTCAGCATCTATCTGCGACCACTTTGGTTGCAAGATTTGAAGCAACCAGTCTTCGGAAACTAAAGGAACGTGAATGAAATCTTGGTCATCGTTATAAAAATATTGTGCTGGAAGATATTTTTGATCGCTGGGGTTCACTTGCATCAAGCTCAGTCTTGAAACCTGAGGAAGTAAAATGGATGTCCATCCCTTGTCATCAATCTTAAGGGGCGTTTCCAAGCTTTGCATCTCTAGCTCGGCCGCTTGGGCGGTTCCAGCAAAGGCATCAAAAACTCGCAAAGGAATATTTTTTATTTTTAGGCTGGACTCTAAATTAACAATAGAAACTGTGCCGGCTTCTAGGGACACAACGTTATGGGCGTAGTACTGACCGCCGCGGCGAGCGACTAATGCATGAAAGCCTTCTTGGGCGCCGATCACGGCAAAATATCCGTTGGCTGAAGTTTCTTTTAAATTTGTGTCGGGAAGATTCAGTAAATCAAAATAAACGACTTTCGCATCGGGCTCGCCCTCGATTTCAACTTGGGCACCAGCTACTAGTCTTGTATCCATCATCACTTGTCCCCAAATCAATGGCTGCTGGGGATTATTCAAGTCGTAAGATAGTTGCTCGCTAACAATTTCTTTTAGGGCCTTAATCATTTTTTCAGGAAACACGGGCGCTTTAAAGTCTTGCCCCGAAATAAGCAGCATATTTGATTTTGTAAAATGCTCGGCTTCAAAGCGCGCCACAGTTTGAGAGTTTCTGTTTATATTTGGTAATTGCAAAGTGTCGTCAGGGCCTTTTTCAAAGGAAATATCATTTTGCAGTGCCTTGGCGCTGAGTCCATCAATGGTTTTTCTATTTTTCCCACCATCATAACTATTGGGAGCAGTTCCTCGGATGAAATTAACTTGAGGACGAATAATTAATTTTGGCGCAAGGCCTGCTTGCAAAAATCCTTCTTGCAAAGCCAAAGTTCCCTCACCCAAAACGTTTCCGGCTTTATCATACATTTTTGCGATCAAGCTACCTGCAAGGGACGCGATGTTAATATTATAAGTTCCGTCTTTTACAGAAAGGATTCCGGCTTCACGAGTAGACCCTTCAACCGAGTGGCGCAAGTCGATCGAATGATCATTTGTCCAACCAAGGCCGCCTGCAATTTCCCAAGGCCCATGAATTTCATACCCTTGAGCTGTCTTTGTAATTTCGACTTTGCTCGGAGTGACTTTTCTCAAGGGAATCGAATGAGGCTGTATTTCTGTTTGCGGTTGATCAAAAATAGCAAATCGAGATTGAGCTTCCGCTAAACGAATTTGCTGGCGCAGGGGAAGTGTGCTAACCCAGCTTAAATCTAAAGGTTCGGCAGAAGTCTGTTGCTGAATATCTAAGTTTTGAAATTTTTTAACAACGATCGGCTCAAGCAGGACTATTTTTTTAGCGGTCTGAATATTTTTTCCCGTCAAACTATCGATGGATAAATTTGCTGTTCTTTGAAAAGTCAGCGGAGCTTTATCAAAGTTTTGGAGCATCGGCCTTGCTTGCTTAAAAGCTTGAAAGGGCGGGCTGTTTTTTTGGACTTTAATCTCGATGGCTGAATCAATTTGCCAAAATCGGACCGACTCCGTGGCTAAAGGCCAAAGCGCAGACAGGCAAAATAAAAATGAATAAATGCCTAACCTATGCAACTGA
>JAYWDA010000454.1:0-2037 GCA_043780105.1 Pseudobdellovibrionaceae bacterium
GTCCGCTTATAAGACCAAGATCCAGACGATCTATTAATTTATTTTATAAAAAGAATTAAATTTAAAATTTTAAAAGGACTGAACCTGGCTTTTAACAAATATTAATCAGTGAAATGAAACTGAAGCGATCTCTCTGTTTTGGCCTCTTCAAAATTGACCAAGGTCTGTAATTAATCTGCTTAAGACTTTGATCGTGGACGTTGAATAAAATCTAGACCTAAAGAATTAGAAGAATTCGGATCATTACCGAGGCGTATAAAACGATGCCAGTCTTTTTGCGTCATTAGAGTGACTGATTCAGAAGCAGCGTCAAAGACAATTTTAACATCACCTTTGACGATTTGCCGGCGAAGTTGCTCAAGCTTTTTATCATGTGTGATTTCTTGATAGCCATAATCGGTGCCATCACGAACGATAAAATCGTTCATGACTCCCACCAGAGCTTCGGGGCTCAACATTTCAATCGGAATTTCTACAGGAGGATTATTTTCCATCGCTTAGAAATCTCGCACCAAGCCCCGTTTGACAACAACAATATGATTATTTGCATTCCCAAACAGCCGGGCTAACTTCTTCATTTTCTGTACAGTTGTAATTCGTCGCTTGACCTGACGTTAATGTGATCTGAACAGCATACTGTTCATGGCCAGTGAGCTCTGCATGCACTGATTTAAAAAGGCGTTGCGTATCGCGAGTGGCTGTTGCATTGAAAGTCGAAGAGGCCGCAAGAACCGCTTGGGCTGCCTGTGAGGCCAACGTACCATGAGCCTGCGCTGTTAAAGAAAAAGCCGTTGAAAGGCACACACAAGAAAGCAAAGACATTTTTTTCATAAATTCTCCTGTGCTAGGAAGATTATTTAAATGTTTTGCAAAATCAAGATAACTGCTTTTGAAAGAAGGTTTGGAAATTAAGCTGAAAAGGCAATGATAATCACTTGAATATCAATTGATAGACCCTTTAGAAAGATTCCCCAAAACATAGGGTAGCACCCCTCCAGATCTATAATATTTAAGCTCATTCGGCGTATCAATTCTTAAGGTCACTTCAAACTTCTGCAGAAATCCATCGTCGCGCTCAGCCGTCACTTGCACTAACTTTCGAGGCTGCGCCTGACCAAGGCCGCTCACGGAAATTTTCTCTTGCCCATTAAATTTGAAGGACTGCGCTGATTCGCCTTTTAAAAATTGTAAAGGAGCAACACCCAGTCCCACTAAATTTGATCTGTGAATTCTTTCAAAACTTTCGGCAATAACAGCATGCACACCCAACAGTCGAATACCCTTGGCGGCCCAATCTCTCGAGGAACCGCTGCCATATTCTTTACCGGCTAAAACCACTAAAGGAACCTTATCTTTGATATACCGTTGCGAAGCCTCAAAAAAATTCAGGAGTTCTCCCGAGGGAAAGTGCACTGTCCAACCACCTTTTTGCTCAGGAGTTAATTTATTTTGCAGTCGAACGTTAGCGAAGGTTCCTCGCCACATCACTTCATGATTGCCTCGGCGCGAACCATACGAATTAAAATTTTCCTTAGTCACACCTAAACTTATTAAGTACTGACCTGCTGCCGAAGACTCACTAAAACTGCCAGCCGGCGAAATATGATCGGTGGTGATAAAATCGCCAAAAAAACCTAAAACTCGGGCCCTCGAAAAATCTTGATCTATGGCCGGTAAGCTAGGAAACGGTGGCTCCTGAATATAATTTGATTTTTTGTTCCAAGAAAAAATAACGTCTTTCGAGATCTCAATCTTCCGCCACTCGTCACTGCCAAGCGCAATATTTTTATAAATTTTTTCAAATTTTTCTTGAAGAACAAATTGCTGCATAAGGCTGGCCACTTCATCAGGATCAGGCCACAGGTCCTTTAAAAAAATTGCGGTGCCCTCTTTAGTGTGTGCCAAAGGTTCATCTGAAAGATCAATATCAATATGCCCCGCTAAGGCATAGGCAACAACCAATGGTGGCGACATTAAGTAATTTGCACTGACCATGGGATTAATTCTAGCCTCGTAATTTCTATTGCCCGATAAAAC
>JAYWDA010000455.1:0-8025 GCA_043780105.1 Pseudobdellovibrionaceae bacterium
GTATGGATTTATAATCAAAGTCTTTTAAAAAGTGTTGAACATAGCCTTTTTTGCCAGTCCAGCTGTCTGAGGGACGGCTAAGAACATATTCATATTCAAAATCTTTCAGTTCAGGACGCAATTTCTGAAGTTGAGGCTGCCCGTAAATTTCTTTTTCATTTCGAACGCCAAAAAGCATTCGATATTTCAAATGAGGAAACTGTTGTTTTTTAGAAAGCAAATAACACAAATGCTGAGATAAACCTGTGCCGGTGTTTATAAATATAATTTGTTGAGTTGGAGGCTCTTGAAAAAAAACTTTCCCAAAGGGTCCTGTAAAATTTAAAATTTCTGGCCCCTTTAGGGCCCACACGTAATTTGAAGCAATGCCGTTTTCAACAAATTTAAAAAGAAGTCGAAAGCCTTTTTTATTCTGCTCTTCAGAGGCGATTGAATAAGCTCTTAAAGCAGGCTTTGTTTCCCCCTGCGGGACATGAAGCATCACAAACTGACCGGCGCGAAAAACGAATTCTTGAGATCCTTGCGTTTCAATAACCAGCTCCCGAACATTTGGGGTGTGATCAATGATTTCTGAAATTTTCATCGGATGAATCGTTCTTAGGTTGGACATCGGTCTAGTTCCCTTGGCTAAGCCTGAGACAATAATGCCAAAAACCTAGTCCGTCCAATTATTTATGTTGTCGACCTGTACCGGGCCTTTCTAAAATAGAAGACTCATGACGAGTTATTTTCTGATTCCATTTATTCTGAGTTTCGGCTCGTTGTCGCTGCATGCTGAGCCGTCAGAAGCGACAATGCAAGCGACGATGCAAAGTGCAGAATTTCCGCGCGGACTTTTCTTTGATATTAATAATACGGGCGTCATGCCACCCATGGAATTTGAATACGATTTAAGTGACCCCGAGGGGAGAAATCTAGTTGTTGGCGGCACCGAGCTGAATGATCGGACTTTTTATTTTGCGGTGGGGCCCTTGTCTAAAATGCTGTCGCAGTTTCCGGATTTTGCAGGAAAAGAGGGCGGGCAAAGTGCACTGATTCTTCGCTTCCCTGAAAATCTTTTAAAAAATGGCAGCCTTGAAGTGATCAGTCGAAATGGAAATTCACTTTGGAAAACTGAAATCTCCGAAAACGACGTGAACAAATGGAAAAATCGTCTAGCTGGCTGGCAGAAAAAATTGGGATTAAATCCAAAAATTAAACCTCTTCCGGCGCTTTTCACAACACAGATGGCGGTGATGGACTGGACTAAGATGGTGAATAATATTGCCAACAGCCAGGAGTGGTTTCGATTTTGTCTTACCCAGAATGAAGGTACAAGCTTTACACGCCTTTGTTCCAGTCGTTACATGGCTAAGCCCACACCTACGGGGTTTACTTTAGCAAAACAGATTGTAACGGATGGTAACGTGCGTATTCTTTTACGCAATGAAGAGGCTGCCCTCAAAGGCTCGACAGAGGCAAAGCCTGATGTTCCTTTACAGTTTTATGCCGATCTGTCGACGGGCATGAGTTACGAGTTTCTTGCGATCCCGCCAAAAATTAATATTGCGGATTTAGCAGAGACCAAAATAGAAAATTTAATTCGCGTCACTGGTTGGGATGTTTTTCCACAATCGCCCTACAGTCGAATTCGAGTTGAACAATATGGTAAATGGGTTGAAATGACAGGCTTTCAACCGACGATTAAGGATAACCGTAAATTCTGGCAGGCGGGTCTAAAAACTGAAACGCCTTATTTCTTTTTTCCTGGAGTTGGCGGCGGCGTTTTTAAGCAAAAATTTAATGTGGCGGGAATGCCTAAAGAATCCCTTAGATTATTTTTGCAAAAAAATACTCCCAAGGGAACTTACGCCAATTCAATCAGCTTGCAAGGGCGCAAACCACCAAGATCATCGGTAGGATCTACCGAGTGGACTGTGTTGCAGGACTCAAAAGACCCATCTGCTTTTGAATGGTCCTTCAAAGCAGATGAACCCGGCGAAATCAATCGAAGCTACTTACAGGAAATCGTCGATAACAAAACGTTTCGAAGTTATTTTGAAATTTATCGTTCTTATTCCAACGAAGTTTCAGCTCGTGCCACTGGCGTTTATTCAACAAACACGCTCGTCCTTTTAGCAGAGATCGCCTACAACCATTGGTTTGATAATATTTTTGGTTGGGATCAATATTATTTAGCTCGGCAGCGCTGGGGAATTAATGCTAAATATTTTAAGTCATTAAATGCTTTACCTGTCGACACAGCAGGGACTTTAGGAAACTTAGATTCAACAGTCTTGGACCTTAAGTATCGACTCAGTCCGGGTTTGTGGACCCGAGATGAAACGGTGGGCTTGATTGGCTCCTATCAGAATATTACGTTCGGTCCCTTGAAGGCACCGATGGCTGGCGCAGGAGTTTTTTGGGCCCGCTCAATGCCCTTAGTTTTTGATAGAATTTTTAATTATTTTCCCTACATGAATTATCCAAAATGGGTCGATGTTGAATTTATTTATTACGCAGTTCCTTTATCGGCGGATGTTTTACTGACAAGCTCATTCTCGCTGAACTTTCACGGACAGGTTCTTTGGAAGAAAAATTTCTTTGGCGAAGCAGGGTTTGGATTAAAAAGATATGCCTTCTCTAACCCCAGCATCAATCGAAAAGCTGAGCTGAACACATTTTATGGCACCGTTGGCTTGGGCCTGAAATTTTAATTGAGTTCAAAAACTAGAAATAAAATAAAAGGGCGCCTGTGCTTTTAAAGCCGCTGCTTGAAGTGCTGGAAGAGGCGCTGTCCTTACCACCTTCAATATCATATCCAATATCCATTTTTAAAGCCGTCGACTGTCCAAAGGCCCACCATTTCCAAAAAATATTAGGATAAGCCGTCGCCAAAAATAAGCCTGTCGAACCA
Organism: Pseudobdellovibrionaceae bacterium; assembly: GCA_043780105.1. Taxonomy (GTDB): domain Bacteria; phylum Bdellovibrionota; class Bdellovibrionia; order Bdellovibrionales; family Bdellovibrionaceae; genus JAYWDA01. Next base: position 2,897 of record JAYWDA010000455.1, read on the forward strand.
CTGGCCGGCGCAATATTAACATAAGCTAGTTTTATGCCAGCGCCAAAAAGGTAAGAAGAAGTTTGTTTATTTTCAGAAAAATTGTAGTCATAAAATCCGCCCGCAGTCAGGTAAGTCGTGGCGCCACCAAAGCCCGTGCTGATCGACGAATAGCCTAAAATGGGTCCTACTTCGTAGTGTTCAAAATTCCAGCCAAAGTCACTGTTGATAGTAAGTTCGCTGGGATTGTATTCAATGGAACTGGTTTTAGTTTTTAAAGAGCTGAAATAAAAAGTGAAGCCAAGTCGATATTTACGGGGTCCCATTTTTAGCTCTGTGGCACCAATATCCGATGACACAATCGAATAATTTTGACCGACGGTCAGCGGTCCTTGGAATTCGACCAGCGCCGTTTTTCCTTTAACCTTTTTCACCGTCATTTGAGTCGTACTAGCAGGGGCCAGAAAAGGTATAAACAAAATGTTGAAGGCCAATAAAAATAGTTTCATTGGTCTATATTGTATCGAATTAAAACAAAGGGCAGAGGTCGAAAAGGAAATTAGTCCTAAGTCTTAGGACCTTGATCTGTTTTGAGACAGAGGCACAAACTAATTCAAGTAAAAGGACCAGCTCGCCGATAATATATGAGTGTAGGGGGTTTCATGTCTTCTAGCTGGGGTAATATTCCGGAATGGGCTTACGATGCGGCCCGTGCCCTCATGCAATCTTTAAAAGTTGTTGACCCCTTAACTTACAATCACTGTTTACGTGTTGGAGAAATGGCTCGCAAATTAGCTCGCGATGCAGGACTGAATGAATACGAACAAAAAATTGCTGAGTTCTCGGGGCTTTTTCATGACATTGGAAAAATTGGCATCAGCCAAGAAATTATCGCTAAGCCCGGAAAATTAGATCCCAAAGAGCTTGGTATCATGCGAAGCCATCCTGTGCTGAGCGAAGAAATCATTAAACCTTTAAGCGCTCATCCATTTTTTAAAGAATTACTGTCAGGTGTTCGTGGTCACCATGAACGATTCGACGGCGAGGGTTACCCTGATAAAATGATCGGCGAGCGAATCCCCTTACTGGCTCGAGTGATTTTAATTGTCGACACTTACGATGCGATGTCTGAAACTCGCGCTTATCGTAACGGGCTTCCAGATGAAATTGTTTACTCTGAATTAAAACGATGTTCGGGAACGCAGTTTGATTCACAGTTAGTGCGAATCTTTTTACAGACGCATAAGAACTGGAAGAATCAGCCCGTCGAGGCTGAGACAACTCACAAGCTGATCAAGCGCGTGGCTTAAGCTCTTTTGAAGAGTGATGAATGAGGGCCAAAAGATCTTTCCAATCTTTGGCCTGGTCCGCAGTTCCCGCAGCCTTAAGCTCTTCTAATGACCCAAATCCCCAAAGAACTCCAATACTAGTCACCTGGTTATTTCGCGCCCCAATGGCGTCGTGTTCGCGATCCCCAATCATCAGAGTCTTCGCTGGATCTAATTTTTCGCAATTTAAAATATACTGAATCAATTCTGTCTTTTGACTGCGCTGACCATTCAATTCACTTCCGTAAATTTTTTTAAAAAAGACATCAAAGCCAAAATAACGCAGAATCGGAATTGCAAAAGAATGGGGTTTTGAAGTGGCGACAAATAAGTTGTAGTGGTCTTGTAAAGCCGTCAAAGCTTCGCGCGCGCCGGGGTAAAACTGATATTCCTTAACACAGTGTTCAGAATGGTGAGTGCGATAATCGATCATCACCTGGGCTGCTAAAGTGGGATTAAGGCCAAATATTTTTTCAAGGCTGATATGGAGTGGAGGACCGATGCATTTTCGAATCATCGCATCTGCAGGCGGCGGCAACGAATTTTTCTCAAAACCGTAGACCATGCTATTTTTAAAAGCTAAAAATGGATCGGCTAAGGTGCCATCAAGGTCAAAAAGGAGATTGGTTTTCATCTCATAATTCTAACATTTTCTTGCAGATCGCCAAGTCCCACCCTCAGGACCTTCGCCGACCCCAGAACCATAAATTTTTGACTGATAGAGCTAAGGCTCTAAATCAAAGTTTAGATCTTCGTAAAACTTACAAGATTCCCTTGTCTTTTTTCATACTTAGCCTTGTTCTAAAGGGTGTTCTAAAGGGTGGCAGAGAGGGCTAAAAAAGCGCGGCCAGAAATAGGCTCCCGCTTGACGGCAAACGTTAAATTGGCTTTTCTAGCCTGACGAAGTATGACGAGGGTGATGTTGAACTTAGCTATCGCAGGCCGAATATATCGGAATCCATCGAGCCTTATTCTGGGCCTGTTTTGCTGCGCTTTTTTGATTCCACATTTAAGCATTGCTCAAAGCCAAAGGCCCGGAGCTTCGGTGTTTAAAATTCCGACAAGCTCGCCTGAGACAACAAGTATTTTACCACTCAGACCTCGTGAAAAAAAGATTTTCGGTCATTTAAAAATTGAAACCTTACAGTATTTAACGGAATTAAAAGACGCACCCGATTTAACTAGCACGCAGTTACTTTCGGCCCGCCTCAGCGGAAACGACAGCTTGGAAAACCATCCGACGATTTCTTACGGCGTGGATTTAACAGCGGGAACTTATTTTTCTTGGCGCCATTCGCATGGCTATGTCAACGAAGCCTACCTTAAAAAAGATGTTTCCGAATTTAATAATTTTTCTTTTGGCCGTCGAAAATTTGGTTGGAGCGAGCTTGATACCCGTTGGCAGCTAGGTTTGTGGCAGCCAAAGTTCACGCTCAATCCCCTTCGGCCTGAAGACCAAGGCTTGACCGGACTTTTCTTTGATCACCGTGAAGAGAAACAAGAGTTTCTGCTATTAGCGACGCCCTTGTTTATTCCGACCATGGAGCCTGAAGTTCGCGAAGAGGGGGGGAATTTAGTATCAGACTCCCGGTGGTATCGAGCGCCCAGTAACAAATGGAAATTCAACAATCGAGATACGCCGATTGTTTATAGTATACAAACACCTGAAGCCGCCCGCCTTGTTGGAAATCCGGGGATTGCTGGAATGTACCGTGTGGGCTCACTGACCGAGGGCCCTCGCCTGAATTTAGCAGCGGCTTACAAGCCTGTGAATGATATGCTTTTAAAACGACAGATTGATTTTTTCACAAATAATTTAACGCAAGTCAAAGCGTCACCTGATGTGACCTACCACCGATTAGTATCCTCAGATCTTGCCTACTCATGGGGACCTTTTAATACTTCGATTTCTTATTTGGGTGACGAACCGACTGAGAAACGTCCCATTGAAAAATGGGCCATTCAAAAATTAAAGCCTCTCAGTATTTATTCTGCCAACTTTGATGTGCAATTAAGTCAGTGGATGGGAAGACCCTTAGCTTTGCAAACAAGTTACCTCAAAGTTTATGGCGGTGAAATTGAGGACATCGAGTCTGATGGAATGCCCAATGATTTTACGCTTTTTGATGCTCGAACAAAGTTTACTAATGCTGCTCTGGTCAGTCTGCAGGGCGAGCTTGGACGACCGTTTTCAAGGCCTTTAACCTCAACGTTTAGTTACACCTACGACTATGACCAGAAGGGTTATGTGTGGGGTTTAGAGTTTCAAGTCAGTCCGGTCAACCAGTGGAGCTTAGTGGTCGGGAGCGATATTTTAGGAGTTGAAAACGAAACGGACACCGACAAACGTTTTATAAATCAGTTTCGAGCAAACGATCGATACTATGCGGGGCTCAGTTATGTTTTCTAAATTCTCAAAATTTTTTTTGGTGCTTAGCACTCTGGCCTTATTTTCTTGTAACTTAAAGACAGGTGAACAGCCGCCCCCCCAAAGCTTGGGACAACTCAACGCGACAGCCTGTATATCAGACGCCTCCGAGTCTTTACGAAAATTTGCCGTTGGAAACGCCAAGGATTATGAGGTCGAAGCCAGCTTCGATTGTTTGTACACCGCGATTGTAAAATTCAGTAAGTATGTGCGCGGGCGTGATGAACAAAATTTTGAAATTCGAGAACTTGCTGAATTTGTCGAAAATTATTTTATAAGTAAAGATGACAGCGGCCAGCCGCTGAATCGAATTTCTCCGGGTTTACAAACCGAGCTGATGAGATTTAAGCAACTATTTCTTGGTGGTAGTCTTCAGTTTGTCACCAGGCCTGAACTGGCGGGCATTGCCCAATTGCTGTTGCGCCTAAAAACCATGGCGATCCAAGTAAACCCTTATATGAAGGTTTATACCCTGAACTGGAAAATCTCCAACGACCGCACCGAGGATTCAAAATATTTCGAAGAAGCGAATCAGCAATTGCAAGTTTTTGCTAAAGATCTTTCCACGCTGATAATCTCGGACCATAAGCCTTATGAGTTCAAAAATTTCTTAGATTTCTTAAACCAAACTTCTGGGTTTTATAACGAACATTGGGGCTTTATTGACGATATCAATCGTTACCTTCCCCTTGTTTTCAAAGTAAAAAAAATTATTGCCGGTGGTGCTGAAGAATCGATCAGTCCTAACGAGTGGAGAAGCTTTTTGCTTTTAGGGGCAAGATCCTATGTTCAGTACAATCGCTACTATTATTTTTTAAGTAAATCTAATGATTCAACCTCAAGCATTTCACTGGGCTATATCACCCGCGAGTTGGAAGATTTATTTTCTGTCTTTGAAGACCTGGTCCGAGAAAAGCCCAGCTCAGAGACAAGAATTGACGGACGCAAGCCCGGCAAAGGGCATATTTCAAGAGCTGAGCTTAATGAACTGCTGAAAGCTTTATCAGAAGTTTGGCCCAAGTTTAAAATTTCAGAAGCCTTGGTGGATGAGGCCATGGTCCTTAAGCAGGTGTTGTTTGGCGGAAATCCTAACGAATGGTCGTCAGAGGATTTTGCCAATGCAAAAAATAAAGTGAGCCGACTGCGACCTTTACTTGAAAACTTTTTTCCCTACTTTTCGATTTATTCTTTGGAGTGGAATCCTGAAGCCTATGACGATGTAAAGGCTCAAGGTTTTTTCAAGCAGGCGCAAGATAGCTTAAGCCAAGTGATGTTGCAGTTCGGGGCGCTTCCAGAAGAGTCCCGAACTGCAACATCACTTGGCTTAAGCTATCTTGCGCCTGCTTGAAAAAACCTTGAGCCTTTACATCGTCATAGGCTTCAGGATTCCACTC
>JAYWDA010000456.1:0-11264 GCA_043780105.1 Pseudobdellovibrionaceae bacterium
GGAATTGCTATAGCTCCGTCAATTGCAATGATGGCATTGACGATGACCTTTTTAGCTATTGGAAATGGGCTTACAAATCCGTCAACACTAGGAAGTATCAGTTTGATCAGCGGTGCTGATGAACAGGGAATGATTCTGGGCGTGACCCAAAGCCTTTCTTCATTAGGACGAATTCTTGGACCGTTCATCGGAGGATTGATTTATTCATCAATCGCAATTACAGCGCCCTTTTATTTTTCAGGCTTTATGGGAGTTCTAGGTTTAGGAATTGTCTTTATCGTTTATAAAAATATTCCGATTACGGGGAAAAGGATGCCAGTCTAATGTCAGAACAGAAAACTCATTTCTTAGCCCTTCAGCGCCCCGATCAAATTGAAGATGTTTTAAAAAAAATCAGTCTTTGGTGTGATATCACTTTGCATCTGGCGCCTTTTAAAAATTTTAAAGTTCAAAGTCTTCAGCGACATGAAAAAACTTTTGAGCTGACGTTTACAGCTCTCAGCCCCATTGTCGGACCCAGCTACATTCGTTTTACGATCGATGAAGTTATTTATCAAATTGATGGCGAACTGCTTTTGCAGAATGGTGGGTATGTTTTCACTTACAAAGAATTCAGTCGCGAGCTCAAACGTCGACTATTACGGGTTGAAGTTTCTGAAAACTATCCAGCTCATTTTATCTTAGAACATGCAGCTGGTCAAAAAGCTCAAGATGAAACCAAAGTCATGGACCTTCATAGTGATGGGTTTTTATTTTCAACTTGGAATGCACTGTCCATTAAGGCAGGCGATCTGATCCGTGGGCAAATGCGCGTTAGTAAATTCAACGAGGTTCAGATTGCTGGGGTGGTTCGTCATTGCATAAAAAAGGACGGCCGAATCATGGCTGGCGTTGAAATCCATCATCATGAGTTTGGTAGTGAAGAGAAAATGATCGAGCTGATGGAGCTTTACAAGCGTGATGTTAAAAATTGCGGCCCCTCTTAGACATTGCCCAAGACTGCCAAATCCGCTAACCTTTTCGCATTATGGCAGAAAAGCTAGCAGATCGATATAACCCGCAAGATGTTGAAGCTCGAACCTATAAATGGTGGGAGTCTTCTGGCTTTTTCAAAGCTGACGATCGCAGCACAAAACCTCCGTTTGCAATTATTTTACCGCCCCCTAACGTCACGGGATTTTTACATTTAGGTCACGCGCTAGATCACACCATTCAAGATTTGCTGATTCGTTGGAAGCGAATGTCAGGCTTTAATGCTTTATGGTTACCAGGCACTGATCATGCCGGCATCGCCACGCAAACCGTTGTTGAAAAAGAGTTAAAAAAACAAGGCACCAACCGCCACGAATTAGGCCGAGAAAAATTCGTCGAAAAAGTTTGGGAATGGAAACACACCTATGGCGACCGCATCACTCAACAGATGCGGCGAGTAGGGGATTCCTGTGATTGGGACCGACTGACATTTACCTTAGATGATAATGTTTCAAAATCTGTGCGATCAGTTTTTGTAAGCCTTTACAAAAAAGGATGGATTTATCGCGGTTTAAGATTAGTTAATTGGAGCGGCCCCTTAGAAACCGCGATCTCTGACTTAGAAGTTGAGCACAAGCAAGTTAAAGGCGCTCTTTATCATATTCAATATCCTTTAGAAGATGGCAGTGGACATTTAACGGTGGCGACAACCCGGCCTGAAACCATGTTGGGCGATTCTGCCGTGGCTGTAAATCCCGAAGATGAACGCTATAAACATTTAGTTGGAAAAATTGTTATCGTTCCGTTGATTCAACGGAAAATTAAAATTATCGCTGATGCTTATGTTGATAAAGAATTTGGTTCTGGCGTTGTTAAGATCACGCCAGCCCATGATTTTAACGATTACAAAGTGGGAAAGACCCATAAGCTTGAATTTATTAATATTTTAGATCGTAAAACAATCTTGAATGAAAATGCTGGCTCTTACAAAGGCATGAAGGTTGCGGATGCTCGTAAAAAGATTGTTGAAGATTTAAAAGCTTTGAATCTGTTAGAAAAAGAAGAGCCCCATATTCATTCTGTGGGACATTGTTCGCGCAGTGGCGCCGTCGTAGAGCCGTTTTTATCAGACCAATGGTTTTTCAAAACTGAAAATTTAGCCATTCCCGCAAAACGTGTGGTTGAAAGTGGTACCATTCGCTTTGAACCTGAATCTTGGACAAAAGTTTATTTGCACTGGATGAATATCATTGAAGATTGGTGTATCTCGCGCCAGTTATGGTGGGGACACCGAATTCCTGCTTGGTTCTGTAATTCTTGTCAGCATATCACCGTGATTGAAACCGATCCCGGTCATTGCGAAAAATGCCAAAGCAAAGATATCAAGCAAGAAGAAGATGTTCTGGACACCTGGTTCAGCTCGGCCTTGTGGCCTTTTTCAACGATGGGTTGGCCTGAAGATACTGAGACTCAAAAAACTTTTTATCCGACCACCTGCCTAGTGACCGGCCACGATATTATTTTCTTCTGGGTCGCCCGTATGATTATGATGGGTCTTGAATTTAAAAAAGATGTGCCTTTCAGAACAGTTCTTTTGCACGGCTTAGTGCGGGACTCGCAGGGCCGAAAAATGTCGAAAAGCTTGGGCAATTCAATTGATCCCATGGAAATTATCGATAAGTACGGCGCTGACGCTTTAAGATTTAATTATTTAGCCCATTTATTTTCTGGAAAAGATTTTAAATTTTCTGAGCAGCGTATTGAAGGCTACAGAAATTTTATGAATAAAATCTGGAATGCCGCCCGCTTTGCACTGACCCATCTAGAAGATTTTCAAACTCCTGCCGAAGGCGTTAAGGCTTTGCCAAAAAAACCTTCTATGAGTGTTTTTGATCAATGGGTTATTTTTAAACTTCAAGAGGTTGAAAAAACTGTCGATCAAGCGCTTGAGAAAAATAATTTATCAGAAGCCTCACAAGCCCTTTACCAATTTATTTGGGGTCAATTCTGTGATTGGTATATCGAGTTTTCAAAACAAATTTTAAGTGGTCCGCAAAGTGAAGAACGAAAAGCCACTCAACTTGTGATGGCGCAAGTTTTAAACCGCATCATGCGTTTGCTTCATCCTTTTTGTCCGTTTATCACCGAAGAAATCTATCAAAAACTTCCGATCAAGGGTGCGGCTTGTATTATCGATCAATACCCAACTTTAAAAAATGACAAAGATTTCCTGGCGCTGGGATCTGAAAAAGCCAACTTGGAAGTCGACGTTGTCAAAGAAGTGATCACCGCCATTCGAAATATCCGCGGCGAAAATCGACTAAGCCCTGCTTTAAAAATAAAAGTCCGATTAGGTGTTTCTGAGCCCGACACACAAAAAATTCTTGGCAATAACCGTTCAGCCATTATGAGCTTAGCGCGCCTAGAAGAATTAAACATTGGCGAGGACGGCCACTTATCAAAATGTGCCGTGACGACCATCAATGTGCACGGCTTGACGGCTAAGGTGATTATACCTTTAGAAGGCTTGGTTGATTTCAACGAAGAGATTAACCGTATCCACAAAACCATCGAAAAACTGCAAAAAGATATCAGTCTTTTATCGGGTAAACTATCGAATGAAAAGTTTGTTCAAAACGCTGACGAAGATGTCGTCGCAGCCGACCGCATCTTGCTGGATCAGTCACGAATTCAGCTGGTGTCCTTGCAAGAGGCCTTAATTAGGTTCCAAAATTAGATCAAACCAATTTCGCGCAGTCGTTGCATTAGAAAATCTTCTGCAGAAATATCTGCATATTTAGCGCCAGTTCCTTTGCAAGAATCCAAGCAGCTTAATAAAGCGTCTGGATGGGGATGCATAAAAAACGGCATTGAATATCGCGGACTATTTTTTGCCTCAGGTGTGTTCACAACTTGATGAGTGGTTGAAGGAATTACATCGTTAGTTAATCGGGCTAACATATCACCCGCATCAACGATCAAAGTTCCAACATCACTTTTCACATCAAGCCAAGTTCCATCACGATCCTTTAATTGCAACCCCGAAGCCGTCGCCGCAGGAAGAATGGTGATAAAATTAATATCTTCATGGGGCGCTGAACGCAAGCATCGAGGATCTGTTCCTTCAGGAATGGCTGGATAATGCAACAGTCTTAAAATTGAATTTCCATCCTGAACCATTTGACCCAGGAAATCTTTTTTTAACTCCAAAGGCGCAGTCAAAGCCTCAAGCATCGCTTTTCCAGCAACTTCTAAATCATGATACAGCTTTAAAAAAATAGTTTTAAATTCAGGAAATTCTGTCGGCCAAATATTTGGAGGGTACCGTCCCGCCATCGCATGTCCTTCAGGTAGGTCACGCCCGACATGCCAAAATTCTTTAAGATCCATCAAGACAGAGTCTTTCGCGTGTTCCGTTCCAAACGGAGTGTAGCCCCGCTGCCCGCCACCAAACTTTGAAATGTATTTTCTTTTTTCAGGCTCAGTCAGAGCAAAGAACTGTTTTAACATTTCATAAGCTTGATTTAGAAGTGAGGCTTCAACGCCATGATCTTTTAAAATAATAAATCCGTAATCTTTGATGCCAGTAAATAAGCCGTCGACAAAACGCTGACGATCCGTGCTGGATCCAGAAACATATTCGCCCAAACTTAAAGTTGGAACTTGGCGATTTTCAGAAGTTGGTTTTGGCGAATGAAGGTTTTGCGTTGTTTCCATGTTCCCCCCGGTTCAAAAAAACAAATATAGCACTGCTTTCTGATAAACGAGGCATGCATTTCACGCAAGTTATCATTTCAAAGGCGTAGGCCTGTCGATCGCAGTTACAGAAATCCGTTCAGGCGAAAGGAATTCAAATTGAATATCAGAATCATAAAAGCGCACCCGATGATCTTGGCGGTAGGGACCTTTAACACCTTCGAAACCGCGATAGACTAAGGGCCTCGGATCTAGCTTTAGAAGGTCTTCGATTTGTTGTTGGATCCCCGTCACCACAGACTCGGCCTGCCAGTGGGCTAAAACTCCTAAGGCGCTTTCAGAAAACTCAACTCTACGTTCATTTTGCGTTGTCTCGGAAGTCCAACCAGTTTTTGCCAATGGTTTACTTTCAACCTCGGGCAAGTACGGCTTCACGTCTAAAATTGGAGTCCCTTCGATCAAATCAATGCCTTCTAAAATCAAGGTGTCCTGGCGAATTTCTATCAGCTCCACCAAAGAAAGCCCGATGGGATTAGGCCTGTGGGGCGTGCGAGTTGCAAAAAGGCCAATGGGTTCGCCCTCCAACCTAGGCGGATGAACCTTGGCGTGATATCTGGCTGATTGATTCTTATGAAAAACAAAAATGAGCCAGATATGACTAAAACCCTCAAGCCCTTGTAAAGCGAGCTCTGGCTGCAGATCAGACCTTAATTTGAGCTCGGCCCGGGCCCCAGAAACTAAGCCTGGCTGCCTTGGCGTTCCGAACTTATCGGGATAGCAGGATTTAAGAAAACCGATGGGCGTGACTTCCATTCACCCTGTATAAACTTCTTTTGGTGCAATGCGCAAGAGATTGTTCTGACACATTTTCAGCATATTCCGAAAATTCTATAGACAACTTATGGCCCCCCGCAGTACGAACCCGGACATGCAGGGTTTAGAGCCCAAAATTTAATCAACAAAAGGAGAATTTATGATTCGTTTATTTTCTGTTTTAGCCTTGGTGCTTGGGTTTCAAGCTCATGCAGGAGAATTAGACAATGACGGTACTGTTGCCAATCACGGTTTCACTGGAACTGTTGTCATCAGAATTGATCAACGGGACCAATCTGTTGCTTTTGTTCAATCCGAAAAGGCTTTAACAAACCAATCTGAAGCGTTAACGCTTTCAAAAAGTGATTTCCAGCCGGTTCCTGCCGATAAATTGAAAAAAGAATTAGACAAAGAAGCTGGCGCATCTAGCTGGTACTACTTCTACGCTCCTTACAATTACTACTATAATAACTGTTTGAACTATGGTGGTTACAACTACTACCCGTACTATTCTTATAACTATTCTTATTATTCTTACTACTACTACGGCTACTCTGCTCGTTGGTGGTAAGCTTTATGTTACGAAATCCGTTCATCTTATTAATTTTGCAAATTGTTATGATGGGCGGATCTGCTGGAGCCGCTTCTCCCTTTAAGAATATGGATTTCTTAAGGAAGACCTATAACTTTAAAAGTCTTTATTCTCAGACCGCGCAAAAACATTTAAAAGTCGCGGTTTTAGATAAGGGTTTTGAGGGTTATAAAAAAGAGATCGGCAATTCCCTGCCGAAAAATACTCGTTATTTTCCAGGCCCTGTCGCTGCTCCTGCCGAAGTTAAAGTTGAGCATGGCCTTCGCATGGCGCAGATTCTTTACGATTTAAGTTCAAATAATGGTACTCAAGATTCAGCAATTCAAGAGCTTCGCCTTTACAATGTTTTTGGTTTTAGTAATTTTCAGGCAGCCATCGCTGCTATCATCGCAGATAAAGTCGACCTTGTTCTGTATTCTGAAGTTTGGGAATTTGGTAATAACTTTGACGGACATGGCTTTATCGATGCCGAGGTTTCAAAAGCCATTAATGCCGGTGTGATCTGGGTCAATGCGGCTGGAAATTTTGGTCAAACGACTTATAATTCTTCGATTCAAACGTATCAAGATCAGTGGGTCAGTCTTCCGGATCAAAATCATTCTTTGTCATTGCGCTGCGAAGAGAACCCAGAAAAAAAATGTCCGGTTAAAATTGTCTTAAGTTGGAATGATTTTACAAATGATGCCAACGGCGGAACTTCAAAAGATTTAGATTTAGCTTTAACCGATGACCTTTTAAATGTTGTTGAAGCCAGCAGCTTAAAACAAACGGTCCATAAAGATTTAGCACTCGGCGAAACCAGCTATCCTCGTGAAATTATCACAGCGGAATTAAAACCCGGTCAGTATTATATTCGAGTTAAAAAAAGCAGTGATAATTTTATCGCGAGCGACCGTCTAAGAATCACTGTTGACGGCGAAAATATTTCGATGCGCTCAAGCGATCAGACTGAGACCCTTCTGAATCCCGCTGATCTTAAAGGCGTGATTGCCGTCGGCGCTTGGGATAGCGCCCGCACCGGCATCTCTGTGAAAATGAATAAGCCAGATATTTGGACCTTATCTTCGATTATTTTTGAAGATGGAAAAGAATTTCGTGGCAGTTCAAATTCGGCGGCGATTGTTGCGGCGGCAGTGGTGCTTGAAAAAGCCTTAAAACCAAAACTGACAGGCGCTGATATTTTAGCACATTTAAGTTTTGCAACTTCATGGCGCACCGTTGGTCTAAGTCTCAATCAATTGGGTTTTACGCCGAAATCTGGATCTTGTTTTAGTGAAGTCTTTGTTCCCAATTTGCCAGAGCATGTTCAAGCCATGATGGCTCGTGGTGCAAAATTAGTAGAAACTAATTTTGGCCTGCGATTAATGACGCCTTATGATCCTGTCACCTTGGGATCAAATCTTCGCCGCACTAGCTATAACGATGTGATCTTGGCCAGTTCTCATGGACTGCGAGCCCAATCTCGTTTTATGGTAACAAACGCAGAAGATATTGAAGTGTTCCAACGACCAACGGATGCTGGACCTTGCGTTCTTCCGCAAAACTCTCAGCGCTTTTTAGGGTTCTAATGTTATCTTGGGCTTCATTTGTCAGTGGCGATATTCCTAAAAATTTTATGGACCTTGAAGAGATTCATGGTCTACAAGTCGACTTACGGTATGCTAGCGAAAATAATTTTACAGGTGAAAACCTGTATGGAAATTTTCGTAAGGCGTTTTTACATGAAATGGCTTTTGAGAAATTAAAGAAGGCCTCTCAATTTTTGCAGAAAAAAAATCCTGAATTTTGTTTTTTGATTTTAGATGCCTTAAGGCCTAGATCTGTCCAACGGGTTTTATTTTCAAAAGTTAAAGGCACGCCCCAAGAAAGTTACGTTGCAGATCCTGATAAAGGGTCAGTTCATAATTATGGGCTCGCTGTGGATTTAACTTTAGCTGATAAGCAAGGCAATGAAGTCGATATGGGAACACCCTTTGATGACTTTACTGATTTAGCGCAGCCACGATTTGAAAAAAAGTTTTTACAAGAAAAGCGTCTGACTGCCAGACGCCTAGAGAATCGAAAAATTTTGCGCGCAGCTATGGAGTTTGGTGGATTTAAACCCATCATGAATGAGTGGTGGCACTTTAATGCCCTTGATATCACAGAGATCAAACAAAACTACACTGTTATTGAATAGCATCAGTGTTGGAAAAAAAGGAAGCTTTCGACTTCCTTTTTAACTGCCTTTAAAATTTCCTGAGCGCTTCATCAAGCCCGCTTTGTCTTTCACAATGATTTCTTTTCCATTAATCTCAATCAAACCTTCAGTTTTGAACTCGGTCAGATGACGGGACAAAGATTCATTGATCGTACTTGCTAGCTGGGCAAATTCATTGCGAGTCAGTTTTAAATTCAGAGAAAGACCATGAGGTGTTTCTACACCAAATTTTTCACTGAGCATCACTAACTGATAAGCAATTCTTTCTTGTACCGATGCTAAATAATGCAACTGGCTTGTTGTTTCGTAATTCTCAATATCACTGACAGACTGCTGCAACAAGAGCTTCACCATCGGAGTTGCCTGGGCTAGCGCAGTTAAAACAGTTTCGCGAGGATACATCCAAACAACGCTGCCTTTAACGGCTTTCGCTGTCGAATTAGTTGTTCCGTTTCGAATCAAGGCCTTGTAGCCAAAGTATTCGCCCGGAGAAACAAGTTTCGTAACGTATTCAGGAGATGTCGTTCGACCGCGTGCCTGCTGACGATTGACGACCATTTTCACGCATCCACTTTGCACGTAGTATAAACCAAGTGGAACTTCACCTTCTCGAAAAAGGATATCGCCTTCTTTGAGTTGGATAATTTCGTAGGGCATTTCACTTTGCTGTATCACAAAGGGAGATTGTACACCGGTGCTTAGAAAAGCGTTTTGGCCGCCGTTGATTAAAGTTGATCTTTCCATTTGGGGCTCCTTTTTTTGCCAAATTCCATAAAACAAGTTTACGATATCGTAAACTAAAAATCTAGAGGGCCCAAGTTGAATTGTTTTGACGATTTTATGCGCGTCTTCTATATTGCCGCTAAGTTATTATTTTCTCTCATCTATTCGGTAATTCATGGGGTGATTCGATGAAGCATTTATGGCTCATTTTGCTGTCTTTTAACATAATAAGTACTTTGAGCTGGGCTGAGCCTCTTAAAATTGGACTGGTTTTAGACAAAGGTGGCAAGGACGATAAATCGTTCAATTCGGCCGCCTTCGAAGGCGCTAAAAAGGCTGAAAAAGAGTTGGGCATTGAATTAAAATATGTCGAGGCCACAGATCTGAATGCCCTTGAAAATTTGCACAGAAATTTAGCCGGTAAGGGCTATGCGTTGGTCATTGGAATTGGTTTTGCCCAAGTCGATGCGATTAAAAAAGTGGCCGTACAGTTTCCGAAGACTCAATTTGCTGTCGTCGACGGCGAAGTTCAAGCTAGCAATGTTAAATCCCTCCTTTTTGAAGAGCATGAAGGTTCTTTTTTAGTCGGCGCGATCGCTGCCCTTAAATCTAAAACTGGAAAAGTGGGCTTTATTGGCGGCATGGATATTCCTTTGATTCGTCGATTTGCGATGGGTTACTCGGCCGGAGCTAAATATGTAAATCCAAAAGTAACAGTCTCAGAAAATTTTATCGGCGTGACTGGCGAAGCTTGGAACAATCCTGCAAAAGCTAAGGAATTGGCCTTGTCACAGTTTAGTTCCGATTTCGATGTCATTTTTGTGGCTGCTGGCGCTTCGGGCTCGGGCGTTTTTGATGCGGCCGAGGAAAAGAAAAAATTCGCCATCGGAGTTGATTCCAACCAAAACTGGATGAAGCCCGGCGTGGTTTTAACCAGCATGCTTAAGCGCGTTGATATTGCCGTTTTTGAAACGATCTCTCAGTTTAAGGCCGGACAATTTAAAAGTGGCATTGTCCGCTACGGCCTGAAAGACAAGGGTATCGATTACGCCATGGATGAATACAATAAAAATGTTTTAAGTGCAGAAATTCGAAAAAAAGCTGACGATATTAAAATGAAAATTATCAAAGGCGAAATCAAAGTCCCTGATTATTACAAAACTCGAATGTCAAAATAGGGAGTCCTTTGGCCGCACCCCTTCTGGAGTTACGCCAGATCAATAAGTTTTTCGGAGCTGCCCAAGTTCTGAAAAATTTTTCTATGACCGTCAAGGCCGGAGAAATCATTGGCTTGATCGGCGAAAATGGCGCCGGGAAATCGACGGCGATGAATGCCACCTATGGGCTTTTTAAACCCGATTCCGGCGAAATTTTTTGGAAAGGCCAAAAAACAGATTTCTTGTCACCCATCGATGCGCGGGCGGCAGGCGTCGGGATGGTTCACCAGCATTTTATGCTTTCGCTTCACCATACGTTACTGGAAAATGTTTTGGTCTCGATGAAAGCCAAACCTTGGAGCTGGATCAATCCGACCAAAATGGCTGATGAACTTTCTGAAAAAGCTTTGCAATTGGGCTTTAAGCCTTTTTCTTGGACACAAAAAGTTTCCGATCTTTCCGTCGGCGAACAACAGCAGCTAGAAATTTTTAAAGCCTTACTGTATCACCCAGATTTATTGATTTTAGATGAACCCACCGCCGTCTTAACACCCCAAGAGGTCGCTCAGCTTTTTGAAACCTTAAAAAAATTCAAAGATCGTGGAACAGCGATTGTTATTATCACTCATAAATTGAAAGAAATTATCTCTGTCACTGACCGAGTTTATGTACTTCGCCGAGGCGAAAACATCACTTCTGTCGCAACCCTTGAGGCCTCAGTCGAGGATTTAGCCGCTGCCATGATCGGCCATAAATCCGTGCCTTCCAAATTTGCTGAGTCAGAAATCAGGGCAGAAAAAACCTTACAGATATCAAATTTGCGTTGGGAAAATAAGGGCCCCTCTTTGGATATCCAGTCCCTCTTTTGTTTGCAGGGCGAAACCGTTGGCCTGGCTGGCGTCGAAGGAAATGGTCAGGATCTTTTAATCCAAGCCCTTCTAGAACCTACAAGTTTAAAAAACTTAAAGGGTCAAGTTCAGCTGTCGGGACAAAATATTTTAAAATTTTCAACCGCTGAAATTTTAAAGTTGGGACTGCGAGCCCTGCCTGAAGATCGCTTGCGATATGGGATTCTGCCTCAGCGCTCTAGTTTAGAAAATTTTGTTTTGGG
>JAYWDA010000457.1:0-1821 GCA_043780105.1 Pseudobdellovibrionaceae bacterium
TGAAATTGAATACTTGCTAACCAAAACTGAAGTTGAAGCTTTTTTATTAGAGGCTTCGCTAATAAAAAAGCATCGACCCAAATACAACATTCGATTAAAAGATGATAAATCCTATCCGTATATACAACTGAGTTGGCAAAATGAATTTCCCAGGCTTTATTTAGCCCGAAAAGTAAAAAAAGATGGCAGCCTTTATTTTGGACCCTATACATCAGGTGGGGCCGTTTTTGGTACGATTCGATTTTTGAATAGACTGTTTAAAATCAGAGACTGTACGGATCATATTTTTAAATCTAGAACAAGGCCTTGTATGACTCATCAGATAGGGCGTTGCACGGCACCATGTGTAAATTTAGTTTCAAAAGAAGATTATCGATCTGATGTTGAAGGTGCCAAAGATTTTTTAAAAGGTCGTAGTAAAAAATTAATTAAAGATTTAGAAAAAAAAATGTATGTATTTGCAACTGAAGAAAAATTTGAAGTGGCCGCAAAAATGCGGGATTCCATGTTTGCAATTAAAAGTATCATAGAAAAGCAAACTGTCATAAATGATACCTCTGAAAAAGATCAAGATGCCATCAGTTTTTTCGGTGACGAGCGCGGTGTGCTGATTGAAACGATTCATGTTCGAACGGGTCGAGTTATCGGTAATCGTTCACATTTTATAGCTACCGTAAACCCGAACAGTCAGGACGAGGATGCTAGAGAATGGTTAGCTTCGGTTCTAAATCAATATTACGAAGATAATTTTATTCCTGATGAAGTTTTATTAAGTGTAGATTTGGGAAATGATATTAATCGTTTATTGCAGGATGTATTAAAAGCACGAACGGGTCGTGAAGCTATAGTTCGTTTTGCGACGGATGAAAAAGGTCAAGCTTTAGTTGAAATGGCGTCGACGAATGCAAAAGCGCATTTTGAAAAACAGGTTTCTAAAGATGAAGAAAAAAAACAAGGTCTAGAAGAAATTCGCGATAAATTAGGCCTGAAAGCAAAACCTCGACGGATAGAATGTTTTGACGTGTCCCATTTTCAGGGTGCTGAAACCGTTGCAAGCCAAGTTGTTTTTGAAGATGGAGTTCCCGCAAAGGAACATTATCGCCGCTATAAAATAAAAACTGTAACTGGAATTGATGATTTTGCATCGATGTACGAAGTTTTAAAAAGGCGCTTTGGTCATTTGGAATACGACGAGCCAGATCTTATCGTCGTTGATGGTGGCAAGGGACAGTTGTCGCAAGCCGTAAAGATACTTCAAGAAATTAATAAAATGCACATTCCGGTTGTGGGTTTAGCTAAGGCTAGAACTGAAAGTAATTTTAAAGCAAACACTGTTGAAAGCACGGACGAAAGGTTTTATATTCCAGGAAGAGCCAACCCCGTGGTTTTTAAAACCAACTCAGAAGCTTATCAGATTTTAGTAGGCCTTCGGGACGAGGCCCACCGGTTTGCAATCACGTTTCACCGCGAGCGGCGTGAAAAATCGTCTTTGGAAAGCGAACTTGATTACATTGTAGGCCTTGGTGAAAAACGAAAAAGATTATTACTTTTGAAATTTAAATCGATTGATGAAATTAGAAATGCCGAAGTGGAAGAAATTGCAGCTGTAAAATCTTTTAATCGTGTTTTAGCAGAGCGCATTTTACTGCAACTGTCAGAATCAGAAGATGATAAAGCCATTATAGAAGACTCAGCAGTTGAAGATTAAGCGGCTTTATTCTTATTGTATTTAGCCGTTAAATAATCACAGATTTCTTTAAGTGTTAGCACGCGATCAACACATCCCGTTTGAATGGCCGCTTTTGGCATTCCGAAAACAAC
>JAYWDA010000458.1:0-2104 GCA_043780105.1 Pseudobdellovibrionaceae bacterium
CTCCTGCCTCTGATGACTTCTATTTTACGATCCGTGTTGGGTCAGCCATTGATGAGTCAGAAGCCCGTGAAATGATAAAAAAATATAGTAATGAGTGCCAAGATATTAATTTTAAATTTAGCGATATTCATCGTCGATTTTTAATTTATTGTGGACGCTTTGATGATATTTATTCAGCTCGCACGGCTAGTGAAAAACTAAATACAAGTGAACGTATCATTGTTCGAAAAAGCCCTGCTGATGCTATTTAATTTTTTTTGCAACAACAGTGATCGATGTTCCAAAGGGCAAAAAACTTAAAAAACGAAGTTCAAAATAAGCCCATGCTTTTAAAATTCCATTAATCCCGTTGGACAACTGCGGAAACTCGGCACCGGCACTAGGTTGCCATTTTCTCCAGAGCGCAGGCAGTAAAAATAAATGAAAAAGGTAACGAGCTTCCTGAACTTCGAACCCGGCGGCTTCAACAACTGCGATAAGGGACTTTCTAGTATACCGCCGGTAATGGCCCATTTTAATATCCCAAGTTGACCATAAGATATTTAAAGCCGGACATGTAATAATCAATAGACTGTCTGCGGGCATTCGCCGAAATAGATCTTTTAAGAACTGCTGATCGGTCTCGATGTGCTCAAGAACGTCTAATAAAACAACCGCTTCTTGATTGAGGGGCGCCTTAGTGTCTGTAATAACCTGGCTGCCAGGAAATTTCAAAATGCGGTCGCGTAAAGACTGAATAGGCTCAATAAAAAAATACTTCGATTCTGGCCATTTCGTTAAATAATGTTTAAAAAAAACTCCTGCACCGGCACCAATATCCACGACCGATTTGGTTCTATGATATTCCTCTAATGTTCGCAAAATAAACGCACTTCTTATGACATGCCAAAAAAAATCCAGAAATTGATCGGCTTTTTCTGCCTGGTCTTCTAAATGGGATTCTAAGTCGTGGATCTTTGTTGTCATTGATCAATCTTGGTTAGAACCAAGCTCTGCATTTGAATAAAAACTGTGAATAAAAGTAGAAATATTCCTAAAAACAAGCAGGAAAGGACAAAACCAATAAATAAAACTGACAAATACCAATTTGATATCAGTATCAACCCAGCTATTTTCAAAAATAATAAAACTAAGCCTGTCAGACCTGTGAAGCCCACCAGTGCGCCTGAAGCGATGATGGCTCGCATGGCAATGCGATCCACATAAGGCATAAGCATTCGGAAACCATGCATAATAAGATTAAAATAACCCATCTTGGATTGATCGAAATATCTAGCGCCTCGCTCGCAAGGCACACTGACGACGGGAATATTTATATTTACTAAGCTTGAAGAGTAGCAAAGTCCAAAGAAGGGGTGAAAAATAATTTTTTTAGCTGTTCTGCCTGGCATCAAGGCAAAATTTCCTGAGCGCAGGATTTTTCCGGTAAGTCCGCGGAATAAAATCACAAAAGCAGAATACATTAACCTAAATTTTAAGCTGGTTTTTCGTTTCGTTCTGCGGGCAATAATAATTTGATGATGGGTTAGATCTTTTCCCATAGCTTCAAGCATTGAAGGTAAGTCCATCGGACGATCTTCACCGTCTGAATCCATCGTCACAACAACGTCCTGATCTTGAATTTCCGATCGAATTAATCGAATTCCAAAAACAATCGCGCGCTGATGGCCTAAGTTAAAATCTGGCGTAATCACCCGAACATCGGAGGAAGCTTGAAGTTCTTTTATACTTGAATCAAGCCCAGCGGTATCGTCAATCAATGCAAATTTAACTTCATAGCGATCAGAAAACGGACTTAAACAACCAAGAGTATCTGATCTTAATTTTTTAAATGATGGAACGTCAAAATAACATGGAGTTACGATCCAAAGATTGGCTTTTGGCATGTCTTTATCCTAAGATGTAAGGCGAATGATGTATAGAAAGAAAATATTTTTAGCAGCTATAGTAGTCATCCTTTTTTTGATGATGAACATCGACCTTTGGCAAGTCAGGAATTCGCCGGAAGTTTTCAGAGACCCTGATGAAGCATGGTATGGCCTTGTGATAAAGCATATCTCGACTGATGGCTGTAGTGGTGTGCCCGTTTCATATAATTTTCAAG
>JAYWDA010000459.1:0-5432 GCA_043780105.1 Pseudobdellovibrionaceae bacterium
GTGCTCAGGCCTCGCGAATAGCCGAAGTGAACAAAAAATGGCGTTGCTAACAAAAGGGCTCGGTAGCCAACAGCAAGAACCAAGTGAGTCTGTGTATCAGCCCAAAGATTAGATTGAGCCATCATCAGAAATAAAACCATCGCCATTAGAATTCTTAAAATCATGAAATTGTATTTCATGAGCACACCGTCATGTAATTCAAAATAATCTGTTCCGCCTGCGCGAGATCTCGGATTAATGTATCATAATTTTTGTTTCTTAAGCTTACAAACGCTAAGAAGTCTGAATTGTCCTTTGGAATCGCTTTCACTTCTTCTGACTTATTTTTTAGGATTGAAAGTTTAAAGCTTCCATGACCAAAGGTCTTCGATAAATCACGCAATATTGAATCTTCATCGATATCCAAAATAATCCCTGAAGTTTTTGAAATCACGCCGCGAACTCCGGCATAAAATTCCCTTTTTGGAAGTCGATTTTCAGTGAAGGTCATTTTTTCAGAATTTAAGCATTTAGATATCCAAAGTTTCCAAGGGTTCATTTTTGGGAATGCTGTTGTGGCTAGATCCCAGATCCACATTCCAGCAGGTCTTCTGTTGGGTTCAACACTGGCGACACGTCCCTCATTGCAGGCAAAAAATTCGTGATGAAATGCGCCGCCATGGGAGCCAAGAAGCTGAATAACATTTGTTAAAATGTTCGTCGTCTTTACCGTTACCTCATCAGAAAAAGGAGCAGGAACGATCTGTTGATATTCGGCTTTGTAGGGGCCCGTTGTCGTAAATTTTTCTGTTAACCAGTAGTGGCCAGCCACACCATCAAAACTGTATTCCTTATTTTGGCCCAAATCTTCTTCGCAAATCACGCCTTTTTCTAAATTACTGTTATTGTCTTTGAGCCAAATTAAAATATCTTCTGGGTTTTCAATTTTCATGCAGCCGCGACTGTTTCCCTCAGACGTCGGCTTTAAAAAATAAGGGCCTTTGTCTTTCAGTATTGAAAATAAATCGATTTCACTTTTTGCGATGTTAAAAAATGGCTTTTTGTATTCGTTCGCTGGAAGATCAAGCGCGGCTTCCAGTTTTCTGAACAAAGATTTATCAAGCATTGCTAATGAACTTTCTGAATCATCACCAAATAAGCCAAAGTATTCAGAGGCAAAGGCAGCGCCGATCACGCCTTTATCAGAAAAAGGCAAACACGCTAGAAGTTTTAAGTTTGATTCTTTAATAAATGTGGCAAGGGCAGGACCAATCTTTGGGTCTTCGGGTTTATGATCAAAACAAAAAGGCGTGACCGCTAAGTCTTCAGCAGTAATTCCTTCTTTGATCAAAACTAAACGCGCCTTAAAATCACTTTCAATCATCAATTTAATTTTCTGCACATCATAAAGGCGAGTGTTATTATATCCGAAAAGCGCCACCACATTTTGTACTAACATAATACCCCCTGTTTAATGCCTTTACTGCGGAATAAGACTCGAGAATTTTCACCATCTGACAACATGATTGGATTTAGGGATGACCTGCCATGCAAAACTTTGAAATTGGCAAGAATTGAAACACTTCCTGTTGAGGGGTTGGTTGCTATTGGTTTTAATTTCTTAAGTCCCATTCGAAGTTTTAAAAAAATTTCTTCCAGGCGGTCATCTCGAAAGCGCATTCTTGGGCCGACAGAGTCATCAATTCTAAAATCAAGTCGAAGACCTAGTCCTTCATTGGAATCCCTGCGAAGAATTGGTTTTTGCTGGATGATTGTTTTACCATCGACATTTGTTCCTGAATAAAAGCTGGCACGGCCTAGGGCAAAATAGCCAAGATCCTCGTCGCTTAAAACGCTGACAATATCTTTCAAAGGCCAAAACCAAGTGGGTGTGCTGCTGGTGTCTTTTAAGACAGTCAGGCTCATGGCGTTGATGTCGCGGTCTTCATACAAGTCATCACTATGGGGTCGAATGATGCCGTAGCCCTTGCCCCAATCGGAAGCGACGCCGCCGCTGTCTTTTGGAAATAATTCTTTGTGCTCTTCGTACGGATATTTGATGTCGATAATGCCTGCTAACTTGGACATTCCCTCGTGCACTAGAAGTCCTAATGTTTTTGTGGCATCACTGAAAACCGATTCTAAAAGAACTGCAGAGATTCTTAATTCTTTAAGACCAACAGATCTGATTATTTTTAAATGCTCGGCTTTGATGTTTTCGCTGATTAGCGAAAAAAGAGCAGCACGTTGACTGAGGCTGCTTCGTTTTTGGGTCAAATCTTCGGACCACCACTGATCAATCTTTTGACCCAAATAAGAAAGGTCGATTCGTAAAACTTGTTCTTTGCTGAATTGTTCCCTAAGTATTGAGCCAATAATTTCGAATTGGCTGAGGGTTTGATTCTCGCTCCAAAGTTCTGTTTGCATGGGGCCTCCATTAAGCCTGTAAATGTTTTAACATTTCAGAGGGGGTATAAAGCAAATGGGCTGCCGAAACTCGGACAGGCCAAATCGAAGACAGGCGCCAGCCGAGCCTATTTTTTGGAAAAAGGGCCGGCAGACGTCTTAATTTTTAGAAACTCAGTCTTTGGAAATAGAATTCGCCGATCTTTTTGACAGCAAAAGAACTAAATTCATCGAAGCTTGAAACCCTGGTGATAACGCTGACCAAAAGCTAAACTACGCTCCTATGAAAAAAGCACTGATCTTCCTTAAAATTCTGATTATGTCCATGCCAGCCTTGGCCGCCACCGTTTACCAAGTCGAAGGTGAAAATTCGAAGCTGGGAGCCTATTCAGGTCAAGTGCAGATTGACGGCACGAAGATTCAAAAAACAATCACTTACCGGAAACTTAAATATCAAGATTTAAATATTGAATCGATATGGTCAGGCCAAGTTGAAAATAACCAGGCAAAATTTATTTTAAAAAATTCGGATCGGATCACCGGAGTTGACGACATTCATTTGACGGAAGAACAAGTCAACGCACGGATGGCAGTAAAGATGCCGTTAAATTTAATTCCAGGTGCAAAGATAAATTTTGTGACTATCGAGGGCGAATTTTCTGAGACTTGGAATCTTGTGGATTCTTCTTTAGCCGTGCCTTTTTGGAAGTCGGAAGCTCAGGCTCTGAATGTAACAGGTGAGTCCCAGCCAGCGCTGATCTATTTCGCCCGCTGGCTAGTTATCGATAAAATCATTCAGTGGTACCGCGATCAAGTCGGTCAAACAAAATTCAGCGAAAGAAACGAATTTAAAAATTATCAACAATTTTGGATTCAAGATAAAACTGACTTTGAATATTATCAAAATAATTTAAGCCGTCTTCGTGTCGAAAATAAAATCATCAGCAAGGTTTCTTTGGCGGAAGCTTGGCTTCGTCGAAATGCCTACGGCCCAAGTCTTTCTGATAAAGAAGTTTTTCTATCAAAGCAAACGGCAGAAAAGAATTTAAATTCGGTCGGAATTTTAGAATCTGCGCAGATTGATGACACAGGTTTAAAAGTAAGCAGTTTGCCCAGTCATGATTCAGCCCTTTGGACAGGGATGTATATTTGGTCGCAAGCATTGAAATATAAAAACACGGGTTCGCAAGTGGCCTATGAGAATATGAAAAAGGGACTCAGTGGACTTTGTGATTTGATTGAGATCGCTGAAGGAACCTCAGATTTTGCGCGCACCATTTTGGTTCTGCCGTCGGCCCAGGTATCAGATCGAAATTATGTTCAAGGAACGGGTCGCTTTTTAAATATGAAGTGGGATCGCGGTGGTAATAACGATATGATGAAAGGTTTTTTAGTGGCCTTCACCGCAGCCCATTCCTTGCTAAAGCCCACTGATCAAATCTTGTTTCTACGAATCGCCAAAACTTCACAAAAAATGCTGGGGTTAAAACATATTCAAGAACGAGGCTATAACCGCGGTATCGTTCATGGGATTGTGGCTTTGTATAACAATGATATTCAGGAAGCGCGGAACTTTTTAGATGAAGTGACTGGATTTAAAGCGATGATGTCAGACGTTTTAGATATTGATTCGGGTTTTCATCTTGGTGGAATTGCGGATTGGAGTGGAGTTCATTTATCGATGGTTTCTGCCATCAGCCAAGTGATGGTTGCAGACAGCCTTCAGAAAAAATTCACCAAACCCATCGATCGCTTCCGCTTTGAGCAAGTCAAGAAAGCCGGAGAAAAACGATTGCTTGAGATGGCGTTAACCTACGGGAAATCGCATTTGCAATATTTAGATATTTTTACTTATGCCTTTTCCAGACAAGTTCGAGATTACTCTCAGTTAAAACAAAAGGCTTTGGATTCCTTGTTTGTTCTTCATGAGGTTCCGATAAAACGAAATTATCCTATGGCAGTAGAAGTGGATTTGGAAAAATGGCAGGACTGGAGCCCATCAGCTTGGCCCCTAAGGCCATGGAAGTCTGTCGAAGGTATGACTAAGGTTAAAGATGATATTGATATAAAAAATCATTACCAGAGTGCTTTTTCCTATCCTCTGTTTTTGACCAATGGCCTTCGCACAACTTACTTATGGAAGGATCTTCCTTTTGAAGTGAATTACCGCTCGGTCCCTGGGACTTTGCCCTTTGCTGCAGATTATTTGATTCTTTACTGGGTTGCCAAGGATGCAGGACTTCTGCAGTAATTATTTTTTGCGGCGGGGCGGTTTTGCATACCGCTTTTCCTCAAGTTCAATCAGTTCATTTAATTCTAAATTCAAATCAACGGGCTGTTCAGGCTCGATAATCATTTGATAATCTTTTTTGCTGACGTTGATGATGTCGATGGGTTTCCCGATCAATGTTTGAATTTCTTCAAGTAATGGTTTTTCTTCAGGGCTACAGAAGGTTACAGCAATGCCTTTGTTAAAACCGCGCCCAGTGCGACCAATCCTGTGAACATAATTTTCTGACTTTTCTGGAAGGTCATAATTAATTACATGAGTGACGTCAGCAATATCAATTCCGCGCGCGCTTAAATCTGTGGCGATTAATATTTTGCAAGCTCCGCTGCGGAATGATTTCATCACTTCGATGCGGTCCAGTTGATCTTTTTCGCCGTGAATCGTTAGCGATTGGATTTCGGCCCTGGCTAAAGCTTTTGCAACACGCTCAGCACGCACACGGGTACGAACAAAGATAATAAATTTTCCTTCAATGTTTTGCCGAATATAGGTTCCCAGGAAAAAACGCTTATCATCCATTCCAACAAACATTACAAAATGCGAAACATTTTTTGAAACCGGATCTTCGGGGGAAATCTGAATACGAATGGCATTGCTGCTAACTTGCGAATAGGCCAATTTTTTAATTTCAGGATTAATGGTCGCCGAAAAAAACAAAGTCTGATGCCGTCTGGTTAATTTCTTTTTAATGGCTTGCACGTCTTCGATAAAACCAAGATCTAACATGCGATCGGCTTCATCTAAAACCAGAGTCTCG
>JAYWDA010000460.1:0-2971 GCA_043780105.1 Pseudobdellovibrionaceae bacterium
TCCCTATAGAAAAACCCAATCACGAAGCCGCCGAATATTGAAATTAGTATTGTTATGAAGGTGAAGATCATAAAGTCCCCATGTGTTTTTTAGCTAGCATTTCGTTTCGCTCCTCAATTTGCTCAGGGCTTGGGTCTAAATATCCAGCCGCTCGCAAAAGCATATTGCCAATTGGTGTGTTAAATAAAATCTTCTCGGCTGAATCTAGTTCGCTTGGACTCATCCGCTCTCCAAAAAAACAGCCTTCCCACTCAGTCCCCATCAGAATTTGGCGCAAAATTTCGTACAGTTCGCGGCCTTCTCTTATTCGCAAGTAAATTGGCTTGTCTATCAGCATTGACATGATTACTGCCGCTTCCGAAACTATGTCGTCTAGCTGACTTAGCCCAGTCGGGGAGAAGATCTGAATCAATTTCCTTAAATCCAAGGCTTCGCGACTGATTGGCGTAACCGATTTCATATTCTTTTTCATAGCTTCCTTTTCTTGGATCAAATACGCATTGAGCTGAGAATCTTGTCGAACTTCCGTCGATTCTGTTTTTTGGAACTCGAAAATAAGTTTTAAATCCGTGACCATCATCCGTTTGTTTTCCTGGCGAAATAGTAACTACCTTCGTTGCAATTTTATAGAAATCAGATGATCCGTGAAACTCCTCAAGGCCAGCCACAAGGTCATCATTGTTTCGATCTTTCTTGCGAAGGTGCCCAACAAGTACGATTGGCTTTTCTAGCTCAAGGCCAAGCATTCTTGCGGTCTTTACAATGTTTTTTATGGCCCTGTTTTCGTTATCGTCTTCGAAGTCGAAATAATGAATATGGTCTGTGATTATTAGGTCGGTTTGATGGGCAATGCTCATAACGTTTGAAACAAATTCGTCAGATCCGAAGTCGCCATTTTTGTAGAAAAGAAAAATGTCTTTGTAGGCTTTTTCAAAAAACTCAGCCGCTTGAGTTTCATATTCCATCATTTCGTCTATCAAAAGACCCATGACCCAATTTCTGAAATTAAGTGGGTGGCTAAGTTTTTTTCTTACTGGGTCTCGATAGTACAAATCTGCAACAATTGGGTATTTCATTCGCTTTTCTATTTCGAATTCACTGGCCTCAAGCGCGAGAACGTGAACCTTTTTACCGGCGGCAATATTTGCGATTGCCATATTACAGCAAAACTGAGTTTTACCGACTCCGCTTGGGGCTCCGATTGCTATGATGTCGGTTGGCAATATGCCGCCCGTAAACTCGTCGAGGCACGTAACTCCGAAACTCAAAACTCTTTGCATCATGTTTCGACGAGACTCAATCTCTGCATGAGCCGCGCGGCTTGCTGATCTAAAATTCATATTCGAAACTCCGGCACTTTGTTTGCATTTTCTTTCGGAAGTTTGGTGAGGTGTTTGTCCCAGCCGTCCTGAAGCCAGCGAGTCATCATTCTCGACCAGCCAATAGCGGTCTTTCGATTTCTCTTTGGATTGTTCATCGCCCACATGAGCGCTTTGTTCATTTCGCGATCAACAAACTCGTCTTCGAAGTGCTCATGCCACTGATCCCAAATGTTTTGAGGAATGAGCTTTTGAAATTGATCGATGTTTTCCAGACGAATTGGAAAGCGCGAAGCTTTTGGTTGGTGATCGGGTGCCGATTTATCGGCGACCGAAGTCGGCTTGTCCGACTGCGTGTTTTTTTCAACTCCGTGCTTACTTACTTCTTTAATTAATTCCTTAATTAGAGACATTTTTTCATATGTAACTAGTTGAAGTTGCTCAAGCTGCGACAGTGCATTCTCTGCGCCTAACCTGTTCATAAGTAGTTCATTCACGTAGCATTCGTGTATCATACTTGTATCATTCGATGCGCCTGGCGTGTTCATACTTGTATCATTCGCGTTGTCTGCGGTGTTCAAAATGAGTCCGAGAAAGAGACAACGAAGGCCAGGCGACATCTTTTTAATCTTGGCGTCGTGAAAGAAATTGTTCGAAATCATAGTGTACTTATGACTTCGCTTGCTGTGCTTGTTATGCTTGTCCCAGTTTAATATTTTAACCTTAAAAATTTGCTTGCTCATGACGACAGGCCCCCCAGCCCTTAGTTGTTTTCAGTGATGATTTGCTTTTAGATTGAAATCGATGAAGTGGCGTCATAGTGGCGTCACTAGGTACGCCAAACGCCTCTTTATGGCTCCTTTTGAGACAAGCCTTAAGTATTGAATGATTTGATGTAAGTATTCGAGAAGAGAGAGAAAATTGCCCCGGGCCAGACTTGAACTGGCACGCCCGTTTAACCGAAGCCCAGGATTTTAAGTGGCGTGCATTGCGCGCGCAAGCACTTAATATGATTGAACTTAACAATAAATTAACGTCTCTTTGGCGTCGCTGTGGCGTCACTTGAGGCTCCCTTTTACACCTTTGACTCCGACTTCAAACGATACCGACTCAGCAAATCCCTTGATCCGATCACCGGCTAGGTCTGAGTAAATATCGGTTGTCGCTGACGAGGTGTGTCCAAGAATTGCCTGCAAAGCTTTAACATTGCCCGTGTTGAGCGCGAACTCTCGACCGTACGTGTGTCTGAGGCCATGCGGTGAAATATCAATCTTAGACAATCCTCGCACGTTTTCCACGTATCGGTTGACGTCCCTAGAGTTTAAAAACCTGCCATCATGACGACATATAACAAAGTCAGCGTCTTTTTTAAACAGTGCCTTTTCTTTGTGCTGCTTTAGAGTTTCTAAAAGTGTAGCGGGTAGAGGAACGACTCTTGTCACCTGTTCGCCGCCCTTGGTTCCTGGCACTATCGAATTTGATGATTGCTCATATTTTTCGCTAACCAGAAGCCGAGCGTGTTTGAAATCTATCGATGACCACCTGAGCGCGACAAGCTCTTGTTTCCTAAGTCCGGACATTAAAAAAAGTGAAATTATGACGTACTCAGTCCAGCCCGTTTCTTGGGCACACTGAAGAAATTTAATGATGGC
>JAYWDA010000461.1:0-3315 GCA_043780105.1 Pseudobdellovibrionaceae bacterium
GTTGAAATTATCGAGACTGAATTGAGCGGGACTGTTGGAAGAAGTGCGCCCGTACGGGCCCCAATAGCAAAACAAAAAATTTCTGTTCCCAAAGCAGGACCTGTTAAATCACAAATTACAAATGAGCCTGAAGCTGCCAACTCCCAGACAGGTTCTAAGGAAACTTTTGGTCTTGAACCGCAAAGTGCCGCCTCTTTAACTGTGAGTCCAAAGCTGGTTAAAGAAGTGCTGGCCCCCTATCCTAAGGAAGCCCGCTGGGCCCATGTTGAAGGAGACGTGGTTTTAAAACTTATCATTGATGAACAGGGTAAAGTTGAACAAGCATCGGTGATCAATTCTTTAGGCCATGGGTTAGATGAAGCTGCATTGACTGCTATTCGGCAATTTATATTTAGTCCTGGTTTTAACGACGGAAAGGTCGTAAAAACCGAAATTAAATACCGCTATAAATTTAGATTGGACTAACTTATGAAAAATATTTTGGTGCTGGCTCTGCTGATGTCTTCGTCTTCTTATGCTGCCGAATACGAAACCACTGTTCGTGAATTAAGTTTTAAATCCACAAATAAAACCGTGATTGATCAAGATACGATTGAAAAATCCAAGGCACCCAATATTACAACCCTTCTTCAGTCCTATGCCAATATTGCTGTCAGCAGTACAAGCTTTCAGCAAAGCACTTTGTTTTTGCGCGGTGGCGATTCCGGGCAAATTTTAATTTTGCTGGATGGTGTTCCTGTTTTTGATCCAGGATCTTCACAACGAACTTTAAATTTAAATAATATCAGTTTAAAAAGTGTTCGCCGCATTGAAGTCTTGCGGGGACCACAAACCGTTTTGTACGGCGGCCAAGCCCTCGCCGGCGTGATTAAAATTGAAACTTTCGGGAAAGAGTTAACAAATACAACGGGCGCAGGCCTTGAGCTGGGCTCAAAGGATTACAAGCAAGGCCAACTTTTTCTAGAGCGAACACAAGACGACAATCAAGCTTATGTGGCGCGCCTGAATTCTTCGAGCGAAAATAAACCCTCACCCGTGAATGGCTCAACGCAAGTTTACCCGCAAAGTTTAGTGAATGCAGATCTTGCCTACACAAAACGCGGATCGCAAGACTATGTTGCACGCTTTTTTCGAACGGACGATCGAAGCACGCTGACCCAAGCAAATCCTCCTTCTTACAGAACCTTGGATGCCCAGGATTTAGCTTTTAAAACTCAGTTGACGGGTCTAGCCGGGTCCTTTAAAGACAAGTCGACCTATTTAAAGCCAGAAATTTCTTTGGGTGCTGTAAACGCTGAGCGAAGTTTTATCTGGCCCACAAATTCCAGCAACTTGACAGATACTAATGAATTTTATGGTGGACAATTGCTGGATGTCCGGGGACTTGTGACTGTTTTTGAAAATGAGCAGATTTTATGGCGCTGGGGAGCCAGTTATTTTAAAGAAACTTTGGTCTTCAGAGATTTCGGTGTCGAAGGCACAAATACTTTTGGCGAGCAAAAAGGGATCTTTACAAAACTAGATTATAGCTTTGCAGAAAATTATGAGTTTGAAGTGGGTGGGCGATATGAAAGTGATACGAATCTTTCGCCGGAACCCACTTCACAAATTGGTTTAACTTTAGCAAAAAATACGAAGCTTGAATATGCCACAGGTTTTAGAACGCCATCGCAATTTCAGTTTTGGGGTCGCTACGGAAATGCTGATTTAAAACCAGAGCGTTCGATCTCGACTTCGATCACTCAAGATATTCCGCTGACGGATCGCCAATCTTTTTCCGTGGCTGCGTTTGAAGTGAAATTTTCGAACTTGATTGCAGCCAAGGGATTTCCACCAAAATACCAAAACGTCAGCACCGCAAGAGTTCAAGGGGTTGAATTTTTATACTCGTCACTACTAGGCGCGCAGGGCAGGGGCTTTCTTCGCTACACCTACCAAGAACCGAAAGATTTAGACACAGGCGACTGGTTAGTCCGTAGGCCTTTAAATATCGCAGGAGCTGGATTAACGTGGACTCTGGAAAAAAATGATTTGGGAGTGGATGCTTCTTACAATGGGGATCGATCGGCCCAAACCGGATCGAAAACAACTAAACTTCTGACGGCCTATCCGCTAGTGAATGTCAGCTGGATTAAAAACATCACAGATCAGTTTTCTGCGTCACTCAGGGTTAATAACTTGTTAGGTGAAAAATACGAAGAGTCTTACGATTATTTAGGTGAAGGCCGTTCGGTGATTTTTGGGCTTACTTATTATTTGTAAGCCCATCTGAAGTTTAAAACATCATCCCAACGCCAAGGTCGAGGGCTAGGCCGTTGAGGTTAGAAGATTTATCGCGCAAAATTTCTTTGCCCGAACTGTCTTTTACAACAATCGTATTTTCTTGAACTAAACGGTAACCAGCACCTGCCGTCACTCGGAAACCGCTTTGTGCGTTGACGAATTGATATCCCGCAAGCAGGGTTGCAACCGGAGTCGCAAAACCGCCATCCAGGCTATAGATACTATAGTCAGAGATTCGCGTCGTCACATAACCAATTGAAGGGCTTAAGTAAGCTCCATCTGAAAAGTTTGTTCCCGTCATCATAAAGCGTGTGTTTAAATTCAGCTCACTGTAGGAAAGTTTGTAAGTTGTCGTTGTCGCGCTAGCATCTTTGTCTGAAGTGTTCATTTGGCGGTTTCTGATACTAACGCCACTCAAGCCAACAGAAAATTTATCCGTTGCAAAGTAGTCTACTTTTGCACCCAATCCGCCAAGCGCCAGAAACAAGGGTTGTAGATCCACTCCGACCGTGCGGGTTTTAGGGCTGAAATCTTTGGACAAGGTGCTTGATGCGGACGTGCTGGCTTGTGCTGCGAAGCCTGCAAGAATAACTGCGGTGACCGATACCATTAATTTGATAGACATTGTTTTCTCCAAGGTTTTTTAAAGTTAATGAGACGGAGTATCCAATGCGCAAATTGTGCCACGGCGTTTGCTGTTTGAATCGTTTTTACGAATCTATTGATGTCTAAGATTTTGACACATTAAGTAGGAACTGCAAAAATTCTCCAGGCCCGATGTATCGATCGCCTTACCAAGTTCCATGGGCCGCATGTTTTGCTATCGTGCTTATGAGACTTCTTGGGTTGATGGGTTTTGGAAGATAATCACTGTAGCCAACGTCCAAGCACTTGGCCCTGATATCGCTCATCGCGTGAGCGGTTAAAGCGATAATTGGTTTATTAAAGCCTGCTTCTCTCAATCGTTGGGTTGCTGAGTAGCCGTCAAGAATAGGCATTTGCACGTCCATAAGAATAAGGTCATGCTTTCCA
>JAYWDA010000462.1:0-3163 GCA_043780105.1 Pseudobdellovibrionaceae bacterium
CGGAGGTAGAACCAATCACAAGAGATTTTTTCTTGAAGGCTTTTAGGATAAAGGGAGTAAAGATCGCCAAAACAATTAAACTGATCAGGCCGATCATTAAATACAAGGCTTGCTGATGAGAAGGTTCCATAGCGATCTCCAAGATTCGAAATCTTAGCTCTAACAGACCTCACCTCACAAGCAAGTATCCTCGCAACGCACAGTGCTCGTTGAGCAAACAGCGCTTTATGTCTTCATAAATAAAAAAACGGAGTGCTGCTGCGCAAAACTCGACATAAAGAGGGTCGCTATGAAGGGCAAAAGGTTCACATATTTTTGGTTAAATTTATTTTTGAATAGGAATTCAGCCAGAACTTTTTATAGTAACTTGTCCATTTATTTTGTCCATCCTAAGGCACCAGTCTGGCAAGCAGATACCGACACTCCACCGAAGTTGGCCATGCTTGGACCAGAAATTGGCGTCGTGCTGCAGCTGGAAGTAACAATGCCCTCGTAGGTTGGACGGAATTCTGTAGATCCCATGTTACAGCTGCCCGTAACAGTTGAAAGTTGGCAAGAAACTAAAGCGGTACTTCCATTGAATGTCCTCGTGTATGAAAGCAATCCATTTCCATCGATGGTTATCGGACTATTCGTGCCAGTAAGACCAAATAAGGTGAAAGGCGGTAGTGCCACTGCTACTGTATTGGCAAAATTTTTAATAACATCAGATACCATTAATCTTCCGGCAAGGCTTTGATTGCCGGCCGGAGTGCTACCGTTACAAGTCGTCGCCGTTGCGGAAGTGGCATTAGATGTGTCTGCAACAAAACTAGCAGTTATTTTCACGGGCTTTAGTGCACGAATTAGTTTTGAATTATCGAATTCGACTAACCAGTAGCCCTTGAATGCGCCGCCCGTGCCCGCGTAGTTCCCGCTGTCGACAACGAACTTAATAGCAGAAACTTCAACGGAGTTTGAATAGGGTGAAGCCTTATCACCTTTTCGAATCAGTATTGGACCAGGAGTCGTTGGGTTCACCATGCCTGAATAAATTGGGCTGTTGGCAAGATCAATTGTTTGCGGAGTTCCATCTTTAACAAGTTGAGCGTTAAAAGGGAGGGGGGCTAAAACATACTGGCAAACATCACCTTTAGCTAAACTTGCGGTCAGTGAACGCATTAAATCCTGTGATGACAGCATTTCTGTTAATGACTTGGCTTCTTTTTGCTGGTTGACCATTATTGTTGAAAAGCCAGCAGAAACAATAATCATAATGCCAATAGCAATAAGGACTTCTAATAAAGATACGCCTCTTTGATTTCCCATCAGATTATGATGGGCTATATTTATAAACTTATCTATGTCTATATTTGAAGGTGTCTCTAACTGAGACACCTCGATTAGAAAAGACTTAGCGGTAATCCGCCACATTCACAGACACCATCGTAGAAACACCGCGCTCTTGCATGGTCACACCATACAGTTTCGCAGCCACTTCCATAGTGTGCTTGTTATGAGTCACAACAATAATTTGCGAACGCTTCGCCATTTCACGAACAAGATCGTTAAAACGGAAAACGTTGGCATCATCTAACGGAGCATCAACCTCATCCAGTAAACAGTAAGGCGATGGCTTCACTAGAAAGATCGCAAATACTAAGGACACGGCTGTCAGAGCTTTTTCTCCACCCGACATCAAAGAGACGTTTTGCATCTTTTTACCCGGAGGCCTTGCGATGATTTCAATTCCCATTTCGCCTTTTTCTGGATCTTCGTGAAGTTCTAAGCGAGCTTCACCGCCACCAAAAAGAACTGGAAATACGCGTGTAAAACGCTCATTGACCAGATCAAAGGTTTCTTTAAACCGTTTACTGCAAATGCGATTGATTCGATCAATCACTCGGCGCAACTGTTCTTTGGCTTCATTTAAATCATCATGCTGCTTGGTTAAAAATTCATAGCGCTGAGAAGTCTCTTCATATTCTTCAATGGCTGACAAATTCACTTCGCCAATTTTTCCTAATCGCTCACGCAGATCCTTCAGCTCAGCTTCTGCTGTCGATGGGTCGCCTTCGCGATTTTCGTATTTAGCAATCACTTCAGACAGAACCAACATATACCGTTCGCGCACTTGCTCGGTTAAATATTGCTCTTTCATGCGAGCTTGCTCTAAACGAAGTTGCGCTTCGTTCATGCGACTTTGACGATCATTGCGCGCTCGCTGGGCCGCTGTCGCTTGATCTTCCATAAGCCTTGCTTGCGCTGACATTTGTTCAAACTCGTCTCTAGATCTTGCGACATTCAGTCGAAGTTCTTCGACTTCGTGGATCAGTTTTTCAAAGGCTAATTTTTCTTCTTCTAATTTTAGCTGGCCGTCAGTCATACGACCACGGTTTTGCTCGCTTTCATCATTCATTCTAGAAAGCTGACCTTCAAGATCCTGGACAGAATTTGAAATCATTTCTAATTGTCTAAGGACGCCCGCATATTCTTGGGATTTGGTGGCTTTTCGAATTTGCAGTTCTGTCACTTCATTCGATAAACCTTCAAAACCCAGTTTCGTTGAAATCAATTCTTCCTGTAGATTCCCCGTCGATAATTCAAGTTCAAGCTTTTTAGCTTTCATGGCTTCAAGGGCTAAAGACAGCTCTTGAAACTTTTCATCTTGAATTTGAATTTGTTCCGTCAGCTTTCGAACTTCGCGCTCTTGGCGTTCAACAGCGAACTGGGCATTTGATAATTCGTGTTCAGCTCGTTCGATATCTTTTTTAAGTTCAGTGACTTTTATTTCTTGTTCAATTTTTCGTTTTTGCGCGCCTTCATAATCCGTCACCACATTTTGCAACTGCAGTTCGGTTTTTTTCAAAGCGGCTTGGGCTAAGGCATATTTTCCAGCCCATTCGTCTTTTCGCTGTGATAATTCTTTAATTTCACGACGACGCTTTAAGACGCCTGAGTCTGCGCCCTCGCTGGCTCCACCGGTTAACACACCATCGGCACCTAACGTATCGCCATCGGTCGTAACAAAAGTCCAACCTGGGTACCTAGATCGCAGATTTAAAGCCGTACGTATCGAATCAACAATGGCTACGCCATCTAATAAATAGCTAACGGATTTTTGATATTTTTCATGGCTGCGAACAACATCGCTTAATAAAGCTTTAACGCCTTCTTCTTGAAC
>JAYWDA010000463.1:0-2977 GCA_043780105.1 Pseudobdellovibrionaceae bacterium
TTGTAAAAAGGTTTTTATCAGTAAAATGATCTGCAGTTTCCCCTCTGAGAAACCGATAAAAACGTGGTTTTCAGAGGGAAAACCGCTGTTTTTTTGAATTCTCGAGGGGAAATCGAAAAAAAAATGAATATTTCCTGTTTTTTCTTTGGACAAACGCTTTAACTTGGCTACACTGATCACGAGTTTAAACAATTTTTCAAACAAAAATGTTTTGAGAAAAACAACCATTTAACGGAGGAACGATTACAATGGCTAAGAAAAAAGCGACAAAGAAAGCAGCTCCTAAAAAAGCAACAAAGAAAGCAGCTCCAAAAAAAGCCGCTAAAGCGACAAAGAAAGCTGCTCCTAAAAAAGCCGCAACTAAAAAAGCTAGCGGAGCAAAACGCAAGCCAAATCCAGCTTTCATGAAAGCTTTAACTCCTTCTGCAGCTTTGGCAGCAGTTATCGGCGCGGGCCCAGTTCCTCGCACTGAAGTTGTTAAAAAATTGTGGGCTTATATCAAGAAGAACGATCTTCAAGATAAAAACAACCGTCGTAACATCAATGCTGATGACAAATTGAAAACAGTATTTGGTAAGCCGACTGTTAATATGTTTGAAATGACTAAAATCGTTAACAAGCATTTGAAATAGTCTTTAGTTTAAAATCAAAATTTGAAAAAAGGCCTGGTCTCAAAACCAGGCTTTTTTTTGTCTTCTTGGCCTTTGGCCTATGGCAAGCGTGGCCATTTTCAGCCTATTTGCACTGATGACCAAACCTGTTTGCTCTTCAACATGGCCTAAG
Source organism: Pseudobdellovibrionaceae bacterium (assembly GCA_043780105.1). GTDB lineage: Bacteria > Bdellovibrionota > Bdellovibrionia > Bdellovibrionales > Bdellovibrionaceae > JAYWDA01. Next base: position 784 of record JAYWDA010000463.1, read on the forward strand.
GGTTTCTCAGCTATGGAGCCTTGCCTTCCTGAGGGCTCTCTGTTACAAAAGAAACTCCCTTTCAAACCCTTTTTTCGGAGCAGCCTTTGGCGATAAAACCCTTATCCATGGATGAAGTTAAAAAAATGGAAAAGGTCTGCCGAGTGGCTGCCGAAAGCTTAAATCACGTAAGCAAGTTTGTTGTAGCAGGGACTTCAACCAATGAACTGGATAAAATAGTTCACGACTTTATGATGTCCCATAATTCCGTGCCAGCCCCCTTGGGTTATCATGGTTATCCGAAGTCGATTTGTACTTCCGTTAACGATGTTGTTTGCCATGGTGTCCCCGATGACTACAAATTAAAAGATGGCGACATTATCAATGTTGATGTGACCGCGAAGATGGATGGATTCTTTGGCGACACATCACGGACTTATATTGTAGGAAATGTTGATGCCGCAGTGAAGGACCTTGTTGAAACGGCGAAAGCCTGTATGGATAAAGGAATCGAAAGCATCACTCCGCGCGGCTACACGGGCGATATCGGATTTGAAATTAATAAATTAGCGACTCGAAAAGGCTATACGACAATCAAAGAAATTGGTGGTCACGGCATTGGGCGTGTATTTCATGATGAACCTTTTGTTCCTTCGTGGGGAAAAAAAGGCAAAGGCGATCGTTTGGTGCCTTTTCATTGTATTACTGTTGAACCAATGGTTAACGCCGGCGTAGAAGAATTCGAAGAATTCCCGATTCCGGGTTCCACCATCAAATGGTACACAACGATCGACGGGAAACTTTCAGCTCAGTTCGAGCACACGGTCCTTATCACTGATTCAGGCTATGAAATATTAACTTTACCATAAAAATCAATGCTTAAAAGGAGCAACCATTCAATGCGAACAACGACTAACAACGGGAAAATAATGATGAAAAAGCCAGGTATGAAAACTCAGCCATTGCAAAAAATGAAACAAGCAAAAGTTGATTATGCTGTTTGCAAAGAGGCCATGGAAAGCCCAGAAGCATTTAAAAAAATGGCTCTTTGGGGTCGTGAAGAAATTAAAATTGCTGAAACTGAAATGCCAGGTCTGATGGCACTACGTAAAGAATACGCTAAACAACAGCCTTTGCGGGGCGCGCGTGTCACGGGTTGTCTACATATGACAATTCAAACGGCTGTGTTGATTGAGACATTAACCGCATTAGGCGCAAAAGTTCGTTGGTCTTCTTGTAATATTTTTTCAACTCAAGACCATGCCGCCGTAGCCATTGCAGCAGCTGGAATTCCAGTTTTTGCATGGAAAGGTGAAACTGAAGAAGAGTACCGTTGGTGTGTCGAGCAATCTGTCGATGGCTGGGGCGCTGAAGGTTACAATATGATTTTAGATGATGGCGGTGATTTAACCAACATCATGCACGAAGCAAAATACACAAAAATGCTTAGAAATATTATCGGAATTTCAGAAGAAACCACAACAGGTGTTCATAACTTAGAAAAAATGTTGGAAAAGGGCCTATTGAAAGTTCCTGCCATCAATGTGAATGATTCTGTAACAAAAACTAAATTTGATAATTTGTACGGTTGTCGCGAATCTTTAGCAGATGGAATCAAGCGTGCAACAGACACGATGATCGCCGGCAAAATCGTTGTGGTCGCAGGTTACGGCGATGTTGGTAAAGGCTCTGCCTTTTCAATGCGTGGTTTTGGAGCCCGTGTTTTAATCACTGAAATTGACCCGATCTGTGCTTTGCAAGCAGCGATGGAAGGTTTCCAAGTTGTGACGATGGAAGAGGCTGTTGAAACGGCTGATATTTTTGTAACGGCCACAGGCTGTTGCGATATCATCAACGAAAAGCATTTCTCTAAAATGAAAAATAACGCCATCGTTTGTAATATTGGACACTTTGATATCGAAATCGATATGGCTTGGTTGAATAAGAATTCAAAAAAGCGCGAAGTGAAGCCGCAGGTTGATATCCATACGTTAAAAAGCGGAACGCAGATTATTATTTTGGCGCAAGGCCGATTAGTGAATTTGGGTTGTGGAACAGGTCATCCAAGTTTCGTGATGTCGACGTCTTTTACCAATCAAACGCTGGCGCAGATTGAACTTTTCACAAACCGTGATAAGTACCAAGAAGTGGCTGTTTACCGATTGCCAAAGCATCTTGATGAAAAAGTAGCAGCACTTCACTTGGATAAGCTGGG
>JAYWDA010000464.1:0-3728 GCA_043780105.1 Pseudobdellovibrionaceae bacterium
TTGACAGTATCAGGAGGTCGCAGGGCCATGTAACTGGCCATCAAACATAAAAGAAATAATAAAAATAAAAGTGCCCGCACCATGGGATCGCGCAACCAGGCGAGCGGAATTATTTCGACTCGAATTGGAGGAACTAAACGAACGTAATATTCGTATTCGTTGGTCTCAATTGTGATAAAATCAGATGTGCGGATTTCAACTTTTTTCCCTTTATCATCCAGGGTGCGAGTGATTTCCTGACCACGATTATAAATTTGAAAATCTTTTTTCTCGCCCTGATTTTCTAGGAAGCCAACCCCTGGCATTTGTTCAAGCCAAGAAAAGCGAACCAGCGGCAGTGACGGAAAAATAAGAACGGGAGAATTACGCTTATCAAAGTGCCGAACATTTGTGATGGCTTCGATATCTTTGCGAAAATAAATAACTTCGGCTACAGTTCCTGGCGCATTTGAGCTTCCCTCAGCGTCTTTAATTCCTTCAATAGATCGAGTTAAAACTCCACGGCGAATCTGGGATTCGGCCAATTCATCTTCAACGATTTTAAATTCAAAGACTCCGGATTCGATCGACTGATTTGAAAGAACCAATCCTTCTCCAACGTCTCGATCAGTTTTTGATTTCTCTTTTAAATTAACCACTGTCCAAAGACCCTGATTGGGGTCAAATTCGCCAGCGCCCACCCATTCGACCAAGAAATGCACGGGCTTCACGGCTTTGGAGCGCATCACCACATCGCAAGAAGGAGACCGACCCACGAGCGTACTTCGTCCTGTAGGAATAAAGCGGCTGAGTTCCTTACCTTTTTGGCTGACGACAATCGTTTTCATTACTTTCCTTTAACTCTGAAGTAGCGATTTCGACCTTTTCTGTCGACTTCTAGGTAATCGTTATAATTATTTCTTAAATAAAGGAGTGAATCAAAAGACAAATCCTTGGTGGAAATTTGCAAGAAAAGATCGGGACGTTTTCGCTCGCCCTCGATCACTTCGCCTTCAAAATCCAAGACTTGGCCATTTTTATTTTGTCCCAAACCCGCTGTCGCAGAGTTTTTTGCAGGTGCTGCTGTCTTGCCCGCGGCGTTGGCAGCTCCACTGACTCCAAGAATTAAAAATGCAAAAAGGAGAGTTATTTTCATCCAGCAGTTCCTTTCCACTTTGTCATCAGAGCTTCTTGATTTGCAGCCTTTAGCTCGCTAAGAATAAAGTCACGCATGGATTGATGGGCGGCGATTTGCAAAAGCAGCCTGACTCGTCCTTCGTAATAAGTGTCTTCAGTAATTTTTTTATCGGTCAGCTGTGCGTCCCAAAAGACCTCGCAGCCGTCGAGTTTTTACGAAACAGGTCTAGAGCCAACGGAAATCGAGACGCGACAGGAGGCTCTGGAAGCTTTTCAAGCGCCACTTGCGGCAAATGATTTTTAGCTGCATCTTCTTCTTCAACCTGATTTTTAGCGTCGATTTCAGTTTTACTTTTATTAAACTCGTCGGCTTGATTCTCATATTCTTTTGCGACATCGCCTAATGCATTTTCATATTCGACTTTTTGTGGATCTGTTAAACCCGGCGGCAGCGGTGATTTTCGGATGGACTCTGCGGTGGATTTTTCAAGCTCAATAGCACTTTGAAGAAGCGCCATTTTATCTTTTACACTGATTTTTCCGATTTCCTTGGCGATCTTTTTACGGATTGAGCGTGTGTGGGCCACCAACTGTTCAACCTGATTATTATACCTCTTTGCACTCCATGTTGCTTTGGGTGCAGGCACTTTTTTAAACTCTGCAAAAAGTTTTGATTTTTCAGCCGGTGCATTTTTCTTTGGAATAACACCCCGTAAAAGCTTCTGCTGTTCCTCAGTGAAAGAAAAATGATCATGACCACGTTGAATTAAGTACGCAGTATACAGGATTCGTTTTTCATCCTCATCCATGCGTCTTTGCTCGCTCAACAGATCAATGATTTGCTTTGGGTGCGACAGCATCACAAGGTTGTAGATATAATTTCTTTTTTGCGCAGGTAAAGCACGAATCTCTTTAAACTCGGGTTTGGTGATCGGCTTATTTAAAGCGCGATTATAAACTAAAACATTAAAATTTAAATTTTCATCCTTCGAAGATTTTTGCAGGGCTGCATCGTCAACAAAATATCCATCCGCACGCATGGAGGAAAGAGCATTCGACCGCACTGGCAAAAATTCTTTTAGGTCTTTTGTCGTCGCTGGCAAGGTTCGCCATTCCTTCATAAAACTATCGTATTTCTGGGCTTTTATCAGCCGATCAAAATAATCAGTGTAAGCAAGTACTGCTTTCTGCTGGTCAGGATTTGACGCCAAAAACATCTTTAGATTTTTTTCATAATTTTCGAAGTTATTTCCTTCTAAGCTTTTCTGCGCCAAAATCAAACTGGCTTCACGATAAACATCCAGGACTTGTTTGTTTTTAGATTTCTCTAAGCCCGGCTGATTGACAACCTCGGCATACATTCCCAATTTAAATCGGCTGTATAAAATCTTGTGCAGGTTATCATCCGTAGGTTCAATTTTTTGCAGCATTTCAAGCTGTGGCAAAGCTTCTTTGTAAAGCTCTTTCTTCAACATCAAGGCTGTTGATTTACGGATCAATTTTATATTCTCTGGGTGGTCAGGGTGCTCTTTAACGAATTCTTGGATAAGTCTTAAAAGCTCAACCTCGTGCAATTCAGGATCTTTTTCATAATTTTTATCAACCAATGTTAAAACTTTGATTTCTAGGATTGTATGTAAGAGATCAAAAGCTTTTATTTTCTCGCTCTTTGCTTTGAACACCGGCTTCAATTGCTGCAAACAAGTTATATCTTTAGTGTCATAACAGGCGTCCATCCACAAACTGTAAATTTGATCCTGCTTACTAGAATTCGGGAACAATCTTAAATGAATTTCTATCAGCTTTTTTAAAGCCGTAATAATGTAATCTTTAGTCAGTTTCTCAGGCATATTGAGTCGGCCCGTATACGCATCGACGAAATTTTTAATAATGGCTTCAGAGTTATCTTCTAAGTTGGGGCCCTCTTGAAAAAAGAATTTTTCTTTTAAGGGAGGGTCCATTGTTTTTATTTGATTGTCCATTTCAGCTAAGGATTTGTAAGCCTCAACAGTAGGATACTCTCGTCTTTCATAACTGACTTTGAGAGCTAAAATTCGAGCGCGCTGAAAAGGGTCCTTTTCGACGGCGAGCAATTCGACAAATAGAGGTTGCCGACTTTTCTTTTTATCCCTCTGCAGATAATAAGATAAAGAATGGAAGTAGAATTTCGCCCGGTACCCAAGATCTGCAAAGTTTTCGACGCCGAATTTAATGGTCTGCATTTCATCGTCTTTTTGACCCACCAAGAAAGCTAAATCCCTTAAGGAATCCTCAACAAAAGAAGTCTCTCCGTTGACCTTAACCACTCGGATCAGATATTTTTTTGCATTTTCAAAATCATTGAGGCCGATGTAACACCAGCCAGTCTTGTAATCGGCCAAAGCCTTTTCATGGGGATTCATAACCTTATAAAGCCATTGGTAACTTTTAATGGCTTCGGCATAACGATCATGATCGTAGTCAAGCTCGCCGACCATTAAAGCCATCGTTGTTGCTAGTGGATTTTTGGAATCCAATTTGATCGACAGAATAAAATAGTCTCGCACCTTATCGTAATGCTCGTACTCATATTCAATCATACCCAGAAGGTAATAAATGCTACCCAGGCGCTT
>JAYWDA010000465.1:0-2900 GCA_043780105.1 Pseudobdellovibrionaceae bacterium
TTTTTATAGCGCCCCTCTTTGGTTCATTTTTAACAGGTGAATTTATGAAATCTTCGGCTTGGTTTTACTGGCCGGTGGTGACGTTTCTTTTTGGATTTGCAATTTATGCTTACTTAAAAACCCGAGCTTTGAATAAAGGTCAGTGGACAATTTTAATTCTAGGCTACCTTTGCATTTCTCTGGCCTTTGGCGTGGCCGCAGTCACTAGAAGTTATTCCCATGAGCAACTTCTTCGCCAATATGGGGATATTGTTTGGACGGGACGCTATTCATTTCTACCAGGAACGATCGCTATTCTCCTTTGGTGCTCCATTTTATTTTGGATTCTAGAAAGCAGCTCAAAATTTAAACGCGTCTGCGTCGTACTTTTGCTTTTGATTTTAACGTTTCATATCCTGTTTCAATGGGACACCATCCCCTTTCGTAAAGACCCCGGGTGGTCTGCGCAAGCTTCTTTATTACAATCTATTTTAGAATTGCAGCGATCAGGCCAGCTGCAAAAACCTGCTGCCTTAGCGGGACCTCTTGTTCATCCGGATTCGCCTCATTATCATCAGGTCACACTTTGGGTCACGCCTGCCGGAGAAGTCACGTCATCAGAGATCGCAAATAACTTAGGTTTAAGACGGGCTCAAAAAGGTCTGCTTGATGAAGCCATAGAACAGTACAAAAAGGCCTTGGAAATTAAACCTGCTCACGCAGAAGCTCACAATAATTTAGCCGTCGCCTTGGTTCAGCAAGGTCAAACTTCTGAAGGTGTCGGTCACTTGATGCAAGCCTTACAAATCAATCCAAATTATCCAGAAGCTCACCTTAACTGGGGAAACGCACTCTTTGGCCAAGGTTTAAAGGCAGAGGCCGAGATCCATTACCGCGAAGCTTTGCGTATCAATCCAAACCTAGCAGAGGGTCACAGCAACCTAGGAGTGATCCTAGCTCAAGACGGAAAAATAAATGAAGCCATTGAGGAATTTAAAAAAGCCCTGCAGCTGGATCCAGAGCAAGTTAACGCTCGAAAAAATTTACAGATACTTTTCTCGCAGTAACCTGACCCAGACCTAAGTCCAAGCTCCTGCTCTAAACTGAGACAAGTTTTTCAAATTTTTTGTCTAAAATTTAGAAATTTTAAAAACTAGAATTTCAATTAAGGCTGAGGAGAACCTCGACCGATAGGACAGCATGATCGCTCTGTGGTGTATTGCTGGTTTAATTATTGCGACAATTGCTGTCTCGACTTTAGGGGCTGCATTTTCTGTCTTAGGATTGAGCGCCCTTTTTTCAGGTGCGGCCATGGCAGTTTGCGCGATGGCCACAGCTTTAGAATTTGCGAAGTTTGTTTTATCGGCTTACCTCCATCAGCGATGGCAACGATTAAATTTGTTATTTAAGTCATACCTGCTTTTCGCGATTGTTGTTTTAAGTATCATCACTAGCATGGGAATTTTTGGTTTTTTATCCAATGCTTATCAATCAGCCACTCGCGCTTTAGATACAGAAAATATAAAGCTTGAAGCCTTAAAGACGCAGCAAAATCGCCATGCAGCAGAATTGAACCGCATTAATAAAGGCATTGATGAAATCCCAGCTAATCAGACGACAAAACGCTTTAAGGCACGAGCCCTGGCTGAGCCGATGATCGCCGTGATCAATAAGGAATCTCTTGAGGTCGATCAGTCGATTACAGCCTCCAACTTACTTATTTTGGAAGTGAAACAAAAAGTCGGTCCGCTGATTTATATTGCGCGCACTTTTAATATGGAGATCGATGCTGTTGTTAAATATTTAACTTTTATTTTGGTGATGGTTTTTGATCCTCTGGCCATTTGCCTTGTGATTGCGACCAGCGACGCGTTGGCCTCACGCAAGGAAGATAAAGTAGTTCCGGTGCCAGCGAAAGCCTCAGCCAGTGCCGCACCACCCGAGCCTGTTTCAAGCGATGTGATTCAAATGAGCTTTGTTGATCACAAAGATAAAAATGTTGTGTAGTCATGGTCGTCGTTAAGTTCCTTGAACGCAAAGATGTGATTCGGTGGTTCGGGATTGCCTTGATTCTGGCGCCTTTTTTTAACAAAGTTCTTTCCGTGGCGATGCTAAGCCATGTTTCAAATCCTTTTAACTTTAGACTGATTGGTGCGGCCTTTGCCAGTGAATCAAATTTTGATCACGCCCTATCGATCGCAAGCTTAATTATTGGAATTCTGATGGTGAAGGGAACGACGAAGGCTTGGCGCTATGTTCTTGTTCTATTAGGGGCCTATATCGCGCAACAAACTCTGCATCTTGGCCAAGACATCAAAGGCCATTGGTTTGTTGGTTTTATTTATTTGTTGAATCTTGGGGTTTTTATTTTTATCGCGGACCAACTAGTTTGGAAAATCAGTCTTCCCACCCGCGCGCCATCAACAACTCCGAAGACAACGCCAAAAACAAAAAAAGCCAGCAGTCAAAAAAAGATTTTGGTTTATTTTGACGGAGTTGGTCCGTGGGCTCAGCTCGTGGCCATTTCAAGTGAAGGTGTACAAGTCAGAAGCTTAGGGGCCCCGCCTCCTGGAATTGAATCCAAGGAAGTTGAAATTCAAATGAGCAATGGCCTTAAATTGCAACTTCGCTTTCTTCGCCAGTCTGAAGATAATTTCTTTTTTAGCTACATAAAGATTGCGCCACCCGAAATTCAATTGCTGAATCAGTGGCTGCAACAACTAGCGGCGTAAAAAATATTAATTAATGCTTGAATCGATGATCGCAATCCTGACATTTTCCAGCCGCCTCGACCGTCCAATAAACATGAGTGATGGTTTTCGACCCATCATGATTTGATCTTTCATAATAAGCACTTTGACCATGACTTCGCTCACCCATAAAATCACCCCAGCTTTGCGGGTCTTCGGTAATATCTGAAG